>JALUKJ010000349.1 GCA_027056615.1 Campylobacteraceae bacterium
GGTGAGAATTAAAACCAAAAAGAGATAATATGAACTTTATAGATTTCCACTGCGATACAGCCTCAGCAATGTTAGAACAAAAACAACCACTTAGAAAAAATAGTCTAAAAATAGATATAGAAAAACTCCAAAAGGGTAAAGCTTTAGCTCAATTTTTTGCTATGTATATTGACAAAGAGAAGCAAAAAAGCTCTTATGACTATTGTGTAAAGATGTTGCAAAATTTTAAACAAGAGTTGGCTTTAAATAGCAAAAGCATTAGATTGTGTAGAACATATAATGATTTAGTAGAAGCTAAAAAAGAAGATAAAATAGGAGCATTTTTAACCATAGAAGAGGGTGAGGCAATAGAGGGTAATTTAGATAATTTAAAATATTTCAAACAAGAGGGAATTTCAGCTATTACTCTTACATGGAATTATGAAAATAGTTTAGGCTACCCAAATTTTGAATGGAACTATCAACATAGAGGTTTAAAATCTAAAGGTTTCGAGGTTGTAGAGGCTATGAATGAGCTTGGAGTTCTCATAGATGTATCACACTTAAGTGATGCAGGATTTGAAGATGTTATAACCCACTCAACAAAGCCCATAATAGCTACACACTCAAACGCAAGAGCCATAACCAACCATACACGAAATCTAACCGATGAGCAGTTAAAAAAACTAGCAGATAATGGAGGAGTAGCAGGATTAGCATTTTCTGTTAATTTTTTAGTTAAAAAAGAGTTAATAGATTCGTTATGCTTGGCAAAAGTAGAAGATATGATACGACATATAAAACATATTCGTAATATTGCAGGAGTCGAAATTTTAGCTTTAGGGTCAGATTATGATGGTATTTTAAATCCTGTTGAGATGGAAGATATATCACAAATATCTAAACTCTCTAATGGACTTTTAAAAAATGGATTTTCTTATGATGAGGTTGAGAAGATATTTTTTAGGAATGGGTTAAGAATTATTGAGGAAGTTTTAACCAAATAGCTCTAGTTGATAATATTTTTTTATTATTCTTCTTAAAAATAGACTCTTTTAGTTATAATAAATATAAGTATATTTAGAATATTAGGAATTTAAATGAATCTAAAAAGTTTTTTATGGGATTATGGTGAAAGAGTTCCTGGCTATAATATTACTGTTATCAATGAACGAGAAGCAAGAGCTGCTGCTGGTATTTTGACTACCCTTGGTATGATGGTAATATTTCTCGGAATTGGTTATAACCATATTATTGTTGCACGGGTCTATTTAGCATTTATGTTTATTGATTTTACAGCAAGAATGATAAGCCCTACTTACTCTCCCTCTATGCTATTAGGAAAATTTATGGTTAGAAACCAAAGACCAGAGTATGTAGGAGGGCTACAAAAGCGTTTTTCTTGGACACTTGGTTGGATTATCTCATTACCAATGATGTATTGGTTTGTACTTAATTGGGACATTACTTTTTACAAAGTATTAGTTTGTATTTTATGTCTTACCCTTATGACCCTAGAGAGTGCCTTTTCTATCTGTGTTGGATGTATGATATATAAATGGATTACACAAAAAGAGCCAGAACATTGCCCAGGTGGAAAGTGTGAGATAAAAATTAAAGAGCCTATTCAGAAGTTTAATCCTATTCAGGCGACTATTGCTATTATTACTCTTATTAGTCTTCTTTTTGGTATCTATCTTTTTCTTGCTAAAACAGAATCTAAAACATTCTTTGGAGAGTTTTTACATGAGATGGTCTTGACTAAACAACAACTCAATGCCGAAGAGGAAGCTAAAATGGCAAAAGAGTTTGATGAGGATAGTGATGAAGATTGGTAGGGAGAAAATCTCTACTATTTTAATGAAAACTTTCCAATCTCTTCTAAGAAAGTAGTAGCATAAGCTCCTTTAGGAAGGTAGAAGTTTATAGTTAACTTCTGCTCTTCTTGGTTGAACTCAAAAGATAGCTCTTCAGGAAAAATCCACGCATATCGTCTGTCACCTTTTAGGGCATAGAGTTCATTATCATCATAAGGCTCTTCTAAGTGTCTTGCATCAGCCAAAGAGCGTTTGACTTTTGAGCCTATAAGCAGACCTGTTGGGCTTGATTTATGTGCTATAAACGCTTTAGTCGCTCTCTTAAAATCTTGTAGTGGATAGCTTTTCCCATAAGGATAATCTTGCATATCATCACCAATAAAAAGTTTAAAAAAATGTGGTTGATGGGCAAGAACTTTGACCAACTCTAGGGGATAGTCTAAGATTTTTGTAGCATCTTCTACACTGTTTTTATTAATGGTCTTTGAGATGTTAATACGATTTGCTAACCATTCATTAAATAAATAAGATTGATAAGCAGAGACTAAAAGCTTCTCTTTTGCACCTTTTAGTTTTTTACCTGAGTGAGCTATCTCTTTTCCTTGTAGATAAGATTTAGAGTCCTCTCCAAAGCGTTGATATCCAAAATAGTTTGGAATACCTTTTTCTATCATCTCTTTGGCTACTTTTTCTATCTGCTCTTTTTTCTCTTTGTTGACATTATGTAAGACAATAGAGAATCTATTTCCTTTGAGTTGACCTATTTTTATGGGAAATTTAGAGTAGTGTTTTTCTAAAATCTCTATCTTCTCTGTGGTTAGATTTTTAACAACATCTCTCTCATACTGTTTAGGAATAGAGATGTATTGAATGGTGGTTGCATTTTTATCTTTAAGCCCTGCATAGCCAATATCTCGCTGTTCTAGTTGTGTTGCTTTGGCTATAACGGTTATGAGTTTAAAGGTACTCATATCTGTCTTTTTGATTTTTAAGATGAGGTTTGAGCCTTTGTCAGTAAATTTAAAGAGAGGTATCTCTTCGACAAAGAAACGCTCAATTGTCTGTGCAAAGTTAAATTTAATAGGTGTATGGTTATAGGAGTAAGTTTTATTCATGTTGAATTATAGCGTATTTTATTATTTTTACCTCTATTTAATGTTTGGTACTTTCCTCGTTCTACAACTCCAGTTGTGGAACGCTCATTGGAGTAATAAAAGCATAATAAAATTATTTACTTCAATATGCATGACGAAGCTGTAGCTCGTTCCCATCCGTCCTCGGCAATGCCAATGAATTAAGGAATAAATATTCAAAAACTGTAGGTTCTATTTCATCGAATGGATTGTTTTACGGGTTCTAATTTTTTGTTCGATAAAATCGAACCTACAGGATTTGAGCTTAGGTGGGAATGCATACCTAAAGTATAATTTTTTTGACTATATCTATTCTTATAATCTTTTTATAATCCTCTCCCATTCATACCCAACCACATTACGACTGTTAGAGTCAAACTCCACCCCAACAATATAAATCTCTTTACCACTAGAGAGATATTTTTGAAAATACTCTTTGCTTTTTATCTGCTCCAAAGCACTTTTTTTATCGACTTTAAACTCAAAAATATAGATATAATCATCAATAAATACGCTCAAATCAATTCGCCCATCATTAGTAACATCTTCGGCTAAGACCTTGTCAAACCCTGCACCTACAAAATAGGCATAGATTACACTAGCATAAAAGCCCTCATACTCCTCTATATTATTTTTGGTAAAGTTATTATAGGCAATCGAGGCAAAGAGTGATTTTATGGTCTGCTCCACATCATCAAGATTAGCAACTTCAAGTAAATCTACCAAATCATTTTGAACAGGAATTTTATCTATTGGTTTTTTGACAAAATAGTTTAAGAGGTAGTTGTTAAAACTCATTTTAGTCTCTAAGTTAGGAAAAGTTAAGAGGTATTGAATACTATTTCTTCTTATTATCTGCTCTTTGATAGTTAGATAACCACTCTGAAACATAACTGTCTCTAAGCTAATATCTTCAATGTCAAAACTCTCTATTAACTCTTTTCCCACTTTTAGATTTTCAAATTTTGCTAGGTTATAACTGTTTGTTTTAAAGAGTTTAATTAAGAAGCTTGGTGTTCCTGTATTGAACCAATAGTTGTCAAAAAGAAAATCAGCATCTATAAAAAGAAGAATATCAAAAGGATTATAGATTTTATCTTTTAGAAAGTTGTAACCGTTATACCACTCTTTTAATCTCTTTAAATCGACACCCTCTAAATAGGGTAAAATGGTGGTCTCTATATCATTTTGTGTATAACCACAGACATTACCATATTTGGGTAACATACTTATATCTTTTAGGTTATTTAGTCCACTAAAGATACTTGCTTTAGTAAATTTACTTACCCCTGTTAAAAAAGCAAATTTGATGTATCGGTCATTGTCTTTAATCTGTGTATAGAGTATCTTTACAACTTCACGACTCTCTTTAGCTACCTCTATTTGGTCGATATTATCTAAAATGGCTTTATCGTACTCATCAACTAAAATAACAACAGGTTTTTGATACTTCTCATAAGACTTTTTAATTAACTCAGAAAAACAGGTAGCATAATCGTAATGTTCACTACACTCAATACCCAACTTTTCTTGTGCTTCGTGCATATTTCTAAAGATATTTTGTTTTAATGCCTCTATATCTCTACTACCAGAAAAACTTATTTTAATAACAGGATATTTATCGTCAAAATCCCATTTATCATCAATATACAAACCCTTAAAAAGTTTTTTGTTTCCTTCAAATATCTCTTGAAGTGTGTCTATAAAGAGTGATTTCCCAAAACGACGAGGGCGAGAGAGAAAAGCGTATTTATAACTTGTAATAAGTTGATATGCCTCTTTTGTTTTGTCGATATAGAGATAGTTTTGCTCAATTATCTCACTAAATGTACTAATGCCAATAGGTAGTTTTTTCAGATTATTTTTCATGGGTTATTATATCAAAATTGATTTTAGATATTATATAAAGCAGTTTTTGCCAAGGGATTTGGTCTTATCTCTCTTTTTTAAAGAGAAATTTCCATATTGACAAAATTATTTTGTAGATAAGAGCTAACACTCTCATAGACCTTTTTGTCATAAAACTTCAAATGCTGTTTCTCACTTTTGAGATAGCAATCTCCTTGCCAAACATAATTGACATCTAAAATATAACAAGTATGGCTTCCATACTGTTGGGTATTGATTGGATGAATCAAAATAATCTCTTTTCCATCGACACTTTTTAACTCATAGCTTTCTGCTGTAGTATAGACATTTTGATTTTTCTCTTTAAGTGTTCCATTCACATCAAAGACTAAACCATTAGCTTGTTCCCACCCGTCTTCGGCAATGCCATTGAATTAGTCCCAAATCCTGTAGGTTCGATTTTATCGAACAAAAAATTGAAGCCCATAAAACAATCCGTTCGATGAAATCGAACCTACAGTTTTTGAATATTTATTCCTTAATTCATTAGCATTATTGCCCGTCTTCGGTGGGAATGCATACCTAAAGTATAATTTTTTTGACTATATATGTTCCCACCGAGACGGTGGGAACAAGAGGGAATTAATGTTTAGAAGCTCTATAAAGAGGCATTACTTTAGGAAGAAGTGCTTTAATCTGCTCTATCCTATGTTGTGGGGCAGGGTGTGTTGATAGGTACTCAGGTGGTGTTTTTCCACTACGAGCAAATTTTTGCCAGAAGTTAAGTGCTGCTTGTGGATTGTATCCTGCTTTTGCCATAAGAACTAAACCAATATGGTCAGCTTCATACTCTTGGGTACGTGAATGTGGTAACATAACTCCTAGTTGAGAACCAATACCAAATGCTTGCATAACCATTGCTGTATTTTGAGGATTACCTCTGCCTTGCATGACAGCACCTAGAATTTGACCTGTAGCTTGTGTAAGTTGTCCTCTACTCATTCTTTCTGCACCATGTCGAGCTAAAGCATGACCAATTTCATGTCCCATTACTGCTGCTAGTTCATCATCACTACTTACATATTTAAATATACCACTATAAACAAAAACTTTCCCTCCAGGAAGACAGAACGCATTTGGTTCATCATCTTTATCTATTACAAAAAACTCCCAAGCATAATTATTTTGACCTGTAACAGCTGCAATTCGTTCACCAACTCGTTTTACCATTGCATTTTGTTGTGGGTTTGTACTGATTTTTTCTGTTTTTAAAACCTCTTGAGCACTTTTTAATCCTAAAGCCATCTCTTGTTGAGGACTAACCATTATAAATTGACTCCTTTCTGTAATAGGTGCTTTAGTACATCCTATGAATAAAAGTGCTAAAATAACAATAGCAATTATCTTTGTAAAAGTTTGTTTCATTAAAATCCTTTTTAATATAGTAAACTTTATTATAGCTAAGATAATTTAAATAAAGAAATGAAAGAAGAGTAGCAATGTTTAATATTGTTTTAGTAGAACCACAAATTCCACCTAACACAGGAACTATAGGACGTTTATGTGTTAATTTAGGAGCAACACTTCATCTTATAAAACCACTTGGCTTTAATATTGATGATAAAGCAGTTACTCGTGCAGGGCTTGATTATTGGAAAGAGTTAGACTTAGTTGTTTGGGAGAGTTTTGATGAGTTTTTAAAGGCACACCCTATTGATGAACATTCTCATTTAGCAACTACAAAAACAGATAAACTCTACTTTGAGGCAACTTATCAAAAAGGAGATTATATTCTTTTTGGTTCTGAAACAAAGGGAATTAGAGAAGATGTTCTTTTAGCCAATAAAGAGAGATGTATCACCATTCCTATGGGTGGTAAGGGTCGTAGTCTAAACCTTAGTATTGCTACAGGAGTGGTTACTTATGAAGCTTTACGTCAAAACTATGATGGTTTTGAAAAAATTACTATTGCTAATAGCTTGGAGGAGGTTTAAATGAGTATAGGAGATATTTTTTATGGTATTGCTATTGTACTTTTTTCATGGATGACCTTTGCTATTGTTCGAGGAAATTTTCAACGAAAGTTTGACAAAGATGGAAATAGAAAAGATTTGAAAGAGAAGGAGTAATATCCTCTCTTTATGTTATTAACCAAACATCTTTTTAAATGTTGCAAGTAGTGTGGCTATAATTCCTTTCGGTTTAATTAGTTCGTCAATAAACTCATTGTAGTTCATCTCATTCTCTTCTAAAAATCCCTCTAGGTAGGCGAGTGATTTCTCCATACCATGTTTCTTTTCTATTGATAACATAGTAGCATAAAGCTCTTCAGCTGTATCAATAACATCTTGAGGAGCAGAACGTCTAAATGCTGTAAGTGTGACAACTTCACCATTTGAATTAAATTTAGGCTCCAAATCAGCAATTACCCAATAGTAGCGACCATCTTTGGCTAAGTTTTTAATAACACCAGAGATTTTATTACCTGCTAATAGGTTTTGCCATACCAAATAAAAAACAGCTTTGGGCATGTCAGGATGACGAACTACATTGTGTGGTACACCTATTAGTTCAGCTTCACTGTATTTTGAAATCTCTGAAAAATTTTTATTAATAAAGAGAATCTTACCCTTAATATCTGTTTTACTCACTATAAACTTTTTTTTTGAAAATTTAATCTCTTCATCGAGTACTATTGGTCTGTAAATCATAATCTATTCCTTTGTAAGTATCTTATGTTATATTTTAACTAAAAATAATTTAAATTAAATTATTTAAGTCAATAATATTATAAAAATGTTTAAATTGGTTGTAAAGTGTTGAAAAGATAAGGGGTTGCCTTATCTTTGGGGGATTTATTTTCTATTTTTACCTGCAATAATAAAGCGAAGAGCATTAAGTTTAATAAATCCTTCTGCATCGCTTTGGTCATAAACATCATCCTCTTCAAATGTGGAGTGAGCTTCTGAGAAGAGAGATTTTTCAGATTCACGTCCAACAACCATAACATTTCCTTTGTAAAGTTTAAGTCTAACCTTTCCCTCTACATGTTCTTGTGTTTTGTCAATAGCCGATTGTAACATCTCACGTTCAGGTGACCACCAATAACCATTGTAGATTAGTTTTGCATAACGAGGCATAAGCTCATCTTTTAGGTGTGCTGCTTCTCTATCTAAAGTAATAGATTCAATGGCTCTGTGAGCTTTTAACATAATAGTTCCACCAGGGGTTTCATAACATCCACGTGCTTTCATTCCCACATATCGGTTTTCAACAATATCAATACGTCCAATTCCATGTTTGTTACCATACTCATTAAGTTTGGTCAAAATAGTTGCTGGACTCATTGCTTCATCATTAATTCCTATTGGGTCACCATTTTTGTACTCAATAGTAATATACTCAGCCTCATCAGGTGCATTCTCTGGGCTTGTTGTCCATAGCCACATATCTTCATCTGGCTCTTTACTTGGGTCTTCTAGTACTAATCCTTCATAAGATATATGCAGTAGGTTTGCATCCATAGAATAAGGAGAAGATTGTCCCTGTTTTTTCTCAATCTTGATACCATGAGTTTGGGCATACGCCAAAAGTTTTTCACGAGAGTTCAAATCCCACTCTCTCCAAGGTGCAATAACAGCGATATCAGAGTTCAGCCCAAGGTAACCAAGCTCAAAACGTACTTGGTCATTTCCTTTTCCTGTTGCTCCATGACTTACGGCATCTGCTCCTGTTTGTGCAGCAATCTCAATCTGTTTTTTAGAGATAAGAGGTCGAGCAATGGAAGTTCCAAGAAGATACTCGCCTTCATAGATGGTATTTGCTCTAAACATAGGAAAAACAAAATCTTTAACAAACTCTTCACGTAAGTCTAAAATAAAAATATTTTCAGGTTTAATTCCCATTGCCAAAGCTTTTTCTCTAGCAGGTTCAACCTCTTCACCTTGACCTAGATCAGCTGTAAAGGTTACTACTTCACAGTTATATTCATCTTGTAGCCATTTTAAAATAATACTTGTATCTAGTCCACCAGAGTACGCAAGTACTGCTTTTTTTATCTCTTTTTTTGCCATAATATCACCTAATAAAAATTTGGTGAGATTTTAGCATATTTAAGTGATTATTTGGCTTTATTGATATTTCTTAAATGCTCTTGATATGAGCTAGTAAAGTCATGTACTCCAGATTTATTTTTCATAAAATATAGATAGTTAGTATGTTTTGGTTTAAGTGTGGCTAAGATGGCATTTTTTGAGACAGAGCAAATAGGGTAGGGAGGTAACCCTCTATTGAGATAAGTATTAAATCCACTCTTATCTGTTTTTATTCGTTTTGGTGTAACTTTGATATGAGAGTATTTACCATAGTTTAGTGTTCCATCCATTTGAAGAGCCATACCAATTTTTAAGCGATTATATATAACCGAAGCGATAATAGGCATCTCCTCTTTGTTCGCAGCCTCTTTTTGGATAATAGAAGCGATGGTTAAAACTTTATTCCACTCCTGTTTATTATACTCTTTTAGATATTTTGTAGCTAGTTTTTTATACTCAACTTCACTCTGTTTAACTAAAATTTTAATTAGTTTTTTTTCGTCAATATTTTTAGCTAAGTGGTAAGTTTCTGGGAGAATTCCAGCCTCTTTATAGCTAGAGAATTCATTGTAAGCTTTGTTAAGTTTGTCTATATCTAAAGCTTGATTTTTAGCTAACTCTTCTAAAAAAATAACTTTTGTCTCACCAGGTATCAATGTTACAACATTAATTGCCTCTTTGGCAGTGCTTAGCTTTTTTAAAAAAGTAATACGACTCATCTCTTCTCCACCAATAAGAAGTGTTCCACTTTTAGGAGAATCAAGCCCATAAGCTAAAAGATATGTATCAAGAATAGTAAGGTTATATCCTTGTTTTTTAAGATGCTCAACAACCTTGGTAATAGAGCCTTTAGGTAATATTACTTTTTGTGTCGTCTTAATAGGCATAGAGAAGTAAAAGATAAGTGCAATAACTATTAATATAGTTATTGCTAAGAAAAATGAGATAAGTTTTGATAAAAGATTAATAAATTTCATAATTAATTATACTCATTTCACTTTTGAATTAAGCTTATTTTATAATTGCAGTTTTTATCTCTTCTAATAGTTGAAGATAGGCTTTCTCCATTGACTCCATCATTGTATCAATTTCTATGCTAGTTGGTACTTTGGTAGAGAAAAGTTTATTTATAGAGTTTTTAGTATGATAGTTATATATTTTATAATCAGCATCTAAGTAGACTTTATCTTTATATGCAATAAAACGCTTAATTGTGACTTCAACTCGTTTGTCTGCTTTTCTATTTGCATTCCATGGGTATAGGTGAACATTTGGATTGTTTAGTGACTTTTGAAGATAGTTAATAAGAATATTGGTTAATCTTTTTTTCATAGGGGTTAGCCACTGTGCTTTCTTAAGTAGTTCTACTTGGTATGGGGTAATTTGTCTAACTAAAACTTGGTCTTGTAGATATTTAGGTACATTGACGGTGACTACATCAATGGGTCTTGTATAGGTTATATTTTTACTAATCTCTAAATTATTTCCAAGTGTATAGTATTTCTTTGAACTACATCCAATAAATAAAAGTAGAAATAGTAGAGGCAGTACTCTTTTCATTAATCATCTCCTAAAATAAGTGCATTTGGTTTTTTCTCAAGTTTTAAGCTAATTCTTCCCATAGATTCAGCTGTAATTGCTAACTCTCGCAAGGTTAAAGAGAGTTCTGAAGCAAATTTAGAATCTGCTCCATAATCACTACTAAGCATTTGAATTTTTTGTAGAGTTATTGTTAACTCTTGCATAGTTTGACTCAATTCTGTAGGTAGATTTTGAAACGATTTTTTGCGTGTTAGTTTATTTAGATTTGAAGCACTTTTATTAAAGTTTTTTACCAATTTATTTAGATTATTAGTTGTTTTTCTTAAATCTTTTAAGAGATTTTTTATAGGTGCATTGTTCTCTTTGAGTAGTTTGTTAGCAGAGAGAAGTAGATTTTTTAGAGGTAATTTTTCTAGCTTTTGAATAAGTTTTTGTGTATCATCTAATAAATTAGAGCTAATACTCTTTTGTATGGTTGGAAAGTAGTCATACTTTTTAGTTTTTATAATGGTAGCTTTTTTTTTTTTTTTAAAAATAAGATTAATATAGTCTGAACCTATTATAGGAATGGTAGATTTTATGGATGCTTTTAATCCCTTTTTTACCAATTTTTCTATAGTGTGATTGCCTTTTTCATCTTTTGAACTAGAAAATATTTGAGTATGAATGAGTGCATATACTTCCGACTGGATGTTATGAGAGGTATTAGAGAAGTGACTTTTGATATCGGTTACATAACCCACTTGAAAACCATTGAACTCTACAGGTGAACCTATCTCTAACTTGTTGGTTGTCTCTGAAAATTTAAAGGCATAGACTATATCGTCAAAATTTTGTCGTAGATGTTTAGCTTTCATCTCTGAAAGGCTTTTGTATAGAGTAAAAACATGTCTCTGTTTTGTCCGATTATGCTCTTTACCTATACTCTGTAGAGGTGTATAGATAGAGATACCTCCATGAACAAGTTGAGAAACAGAAGCAATATTCATGTCAAGTTTACCTTTTGAAAAATCTAAACTAAAACTACTATTGGTATAAAATTGACTCTCATAATTGATAAATGGAACATATTTCTCTTTTACAAAAATAGTAAAATTAACCTTTTTCCCATCGGGAGAGATAGCAACACGCTCTACTCTACCAACTTCTATCATTCTGTAGTATACATGTGACCCCTCTACAATATTATTTGAGTTTGGAGCAGATAGAATATAGTATTTTCCAGCAGCATCTTTATCAATATATGGCTTGTCTAACCCTACAAATTTTAACTTTCTTTTTTTCTCTTTAACACCATATAGTTCAATGTAAGAACCTGATAAAATAGTATCAAGACCAGAGACTCCATGTGAACCTACATCGGCATGAACAATCCAAAACTTTGCTTTTTCATTAAGATATTTAGAAACTTCTTTGTTTACTTTTACTTGTACTGTAACACCCTCTCCATCTTTTGAAAGAGAGATTTTTGTTACCATTCCAATATTGACATTGCGTAGTTTAAGTTGACTTTGATTAGCAATTAGTCCAGCATTCTCTTTAAAATTAATTTCAATAGTTGGACCAATTTTAGAGTAGTATTGGTAAGCTAACCAAAGAGCAATCGTCATAGCAATAAAAGGAACTAACCAAATGGTGGTAAGAAGTTGTACCCCTTTTGATTTTTTGATTTTGGGAGTATTGTACTTTTTATGGTTTGGCATTAGAAGTGTCTCCTTTTTGATGGTTAATAAGTCTTGGGTCAAAAGATAGAGCTGAAATCATGGTAAAGAAGACCATTAGTCCAAAGGCTGTTGCCCCCTTTCCAGGGTAGATTTTTACTTCTGAAAAGTGAATGAGTACAGATAGTATAATTACAACAAAAACATCTACCATTGACCATGGTCCAATCGCCTCTGTAATATAAAAAAGTTTATGTTTATCTAATTTAGAGGAGTGGATATTATATTTAGTAGAGATAAGTAGATAGATAATAAGTACAAACTTTAGAAGAGGTACAAAAACAGAAGCAAGTAGAATAATCAGTGCAATAGGGTAAGAACCTGAGTCCCAAAGATGAATAATTCCTTCCATAATTGTATTTGTAGTTGTCTTTCCAAACTGTTTAGAGATAAGAATAGGGTAGAGGTTAGCAGGAAAATAGAAGATAATTGCTGTAATTAGAAAGGCTAATGTTTTATGATATGAAAATTTTAAATTGTGTTCAATTTTTTCATGACATCGTCTACATTTTGTCTCTTTATTATCTACATAGTTGACTGCTTCACAGATATGACAACGTATATATTCAAACTTACTATTATTCATTCATGCCATCCATATATTTTTGTATGTAACTCCCATAGCTCATAAAAACTGATATTTTTTGTAATGATTATATCAAGAATAAGTGTAAATACAAGAGCTACAAAAGAGACTCCCAGTTCAATATAGGCGTAGTCAAAAAGTTTGACCATAGCAACTAAGAGAGATATAAAAAATATATCAACCATACTCCAAGGACGTATATGGGCTAAGAGTATAAGTAGACGTTGTACCATATAAGCCCCTTTTTTAAGTTTCATAAGTATCAGTAAAAGAAGCATCGAAAAGATAATTGTTATAGGAAAGATAACAATTAGAAAAATAAACATAATCCCTACAATGTATTGATGTTGTTCTAAAATAACCATAAAGAGAGCATACAGAGTCAGGCTCTTCTCTAGCCCTTGAATATCAATAGTCACAATAGTAAATTTAAAAGCAACAAACAAAGAGATAGCCGCAGTAATAACTAAAGCTAAGGTTTTATCAATTGTATTAGGACAGTTTTGGTAGAGCAGAATATCACACTTTGAGCAAAATGCTTTTTTATTATGTGAGATTGGAACTTTTTTATGAAGTGTATGACATTTTTTACAAATAATAAGATTATCTAGCTCTTCTTCTGTTATCATTTGTTATTATATCTTATTAATACAAGGATTTACCTTGTATTAGTTTTAGACATTAAACCTAAAGTGCATTACATCACCATCTTGGACAATATACTCTTTTCCCTCTAGTCTATTTTTACCTGCCTCTTTAGCTCCTGCTTCACCACCAAACTCTATAAAGTCTTCATAAGAGATAACCTCTGCACGAATAAATCCCTTTTCAAAGTCATTATGAATTACAGCTGCTGCTTTTGGAGCAGTTGTTCCTTGGCGAATAGTCCATGCTCGAACCTCTTTGACTCCTGCAGTAAAATACGATTGAAGTCCAAGTTTTTCAAACCCTTTATGGATAATTTGGTCAAGTCCACTCTCTTGGACTCCAAGGTCAGCTAACATCTCGTTACGCTCTTCATCGTCAAAGTCAACCATCTCCTCTTCCATCTTAGCACATAGTTTAATTACCTCTGAATTTCTCTCTTTTGCGTAAGCTTTTAATTGTTTCACAAATTCATTATCTTCTTCAAGGCTATCTTCATCTACATTTGCACCATACATAATCTCTTTAGAGGTTAAAAGACGTAAATCTTTGTTCATTGCAATAAATTCATCTGTTTCAATATCTTCAAATGTAGAGACAGGGTTATTGTCTGCAATATGTTCTAAAAGCTTTTCTACTACTACAAGTTGAGCTTTTGCATTTTTATCATTTCCACGTGCTTTTTTACTAAGCATAGTAATACGCTTTTCAACAGCATCAAGGTCAGCAAAAAGTAACTCTTGTTCTATAATTTCAACATCACGAATAGGGTCAATATTCCCCTCTACATGTACTACATTTGGGTCTTCAAAACAGCGTACAATATGCAAAATAACTTCTGTTTCACGGATATTACTTAAAAATTTATTTCCAAGCCCTTCACCTTTACTCGCACCCTTAACAAGACCTGCAATATCTACAAAGTCTAAAGTAGAGTATTGAACTCTCTCTGGGTTTACAATCTTTGAAAGTTCTTCAAGACGTTGGTCAGGTACAGGTACAACTGCTTTGTTTGGTTCAATAGTACAGAAAGGGTAGTTTGCACTTTCTGCGTTTTGTGCTTTGGTTAGGGCGTTAAATGTGGTTGATTTACCTACGTTTGGTAATCCTACAAGTCCGATGCTTAATCCCATAAATATCCTTAGTTAAAATAATTATGGAATTTTAGCTAAATGTTGGTGAAAGAGGGATTATCCTATTTTTTTAAAAAATCTATAACCTCTTTTGTAAAAGAATAAGTAAATTGAAAGAGTAAAATTCCTGTTACATCAGCAAAAATATCTTCAATTGATGAGGTACGTTCAGGTAGATAGTATTGAACAAACTCTATAAATATACCAAAGAGTAGTAATGCACTCATATTTCTAAAGCGTTGAGCCATATTAGAAGAGGCACGGTTAAGAAGAAAAGAGAGTGTAAAAAAGGCAGAGAGATGTTTGATTTTATCAGCATTTTGATAACTTAGTTCAATATGGTCATTGGGAACAACAGCAAAGATAAAGACAACAATTAGTGTAAATATAAAAAAAAGGATTTTATAAAACCCTTTTCTTCCTGAAAAATTCATTTTCATCTCTAATTACTTAGAAAGTTTTTCAAGTAGTCTAGTTATCATCCGAACTCCTGCACCTGAACCACCAATAGGATTCTCGCCCCAAGTATGTTCTACATAGGCAGGTCCTGCAATGTCAATATGTACCCATTTGTCTTTATTTGCTTTATCAATAAAGTTATCTAAAAAAATACCTGCTGTAATAGCTCCACCATAAGGGGTATTTGAGATATTTGAGATGTCTGCTATATTTGATTTTAGGCATGTTCTAAGGTGTTTGTTAAAGTCTAGTTTTGTAGCTAGTTCACCAGAATCTTTAGATGCTTCTATGACCATATCTTTTGGAGTATCACAATTTCCCATAATACTAGAGGTATATTGTCCTACAGCCACAACAGAAGCCCCTGTAAGTGTTGCTAAATCAAACATATAGTCTGCTTCTACCTCTTGTTGTGCATAAGCTAAAACATCAGCAAGAACTAAACGTCCTTCTGCATCGGTATTTCTTACCTCAATAGTTTTTCCATTTTTAGCAGTAAGTACATCATCAGGTTTATAAGCATCACCACCTATCATGTTCTCAACAGCTCCTATAAATCCATGAACCTCAACAGGTAGATTCATTTGGGCGACGGCTTTCATAATCCCCAATACAGCAGAACCACCACTTTTGTCAAGCTTCATACTTACCATAGAAGTAGATGGTTTAAGGCTAAGTCCACCTGAATCGTAAGTAAGACCTTTCCCTATAAGAGAGATAACTGCTTTAGGGTTTTTAGGCTTATGAGCCAAATGAATAACACGAGGTTTATGTCTAGAGGCACGAGCAACAGCAAGTAGAGCTTCCATCTTCTCTTTTCGTAGCTTTTTTGGTTTTAAGATGTTACATTCAAGTCCTAACTCATCGGCTAACCCTTGGGCAATCTGTGCCAAGGTATCAGGGTAGCAGTCATCAGGGGTAGTGTTAACAATATCTCGTGTAAAGTTAGTAGCATCTGCTGTAATTTGTGCTAGTTCAATAGCTTTAGCACATGTTTCCATATCAAGCTCAAAAGCATGATACTCTTCTAGTGAGATAATTACATCTTCAATTTTTCGTTTTGATTTTTCTGTTTTGTATTTATCAAAACTATATTCTCCTAAAAGAAGCCCCTCTACCATAGCTCTAAGGTTATGAGTTGAGTCTTTATCTTCAAAATAACAAGCTACTTTAAGGCTTTTGTACTTAGTTGAGTTTAGTGCTTGAATTGCTTTTGCCATAGCAGTTCTAAGATTTGTATCATTAAGTTCTTCTACACCAACATAGAGTCTATCTTTTTCTATAAGTAAATATTTTTCATCTTGTTCTGCTTTGAAATTAGCTTTTTTTAGTAGTTTTCTATTTTTGACAAAGTTGTGTTTAAAATCTTTATTAATTATTAAAATAAGCTCTATCTCTGCATCTATTTCGTTTATTGGGCTTATGGTTAGTTCAAAATTCATATTATTTTTTTCCTTCTTTTTTTAATTATGCTAAAATCTTGTAGGTTCGATTTTATCGAACGTGATATTAAAATTCAATTTTTATAAATATCATTTTGTTTTTTGTATTTGGTTTTGACGTTCGATAAAATCGAACCTACAGTTTCTAAACATTAATTTTTTAATTCATTGACATTGATGTTTACACCAGAACAATTTTACCTAAATTGTTCGGCTAAAATATCTTGTGCTTGTATCATATCTTTATCTCCTCGTCCAGAGAGGTTAATTAAAATGGTTTTTCCCTCTACCTCCTCTTTTTTCATCTTCTTTAAGTAAGCAATAGCATGAGAAGACTCAAATGCAGGTATAATTCCTTCAGCTTGTGAGAGCCAAACAAAAGCATCTATTGCTTCTTCATCTGTAATATGATTGTAAGTGACAATATTGTTATCTTTAAAGTAGGCATGTTCTGGTCCAATTCCTGGGTAGTCCAGACCAGCACTAATAGAGTGTGCTTCTTGAATTTGCCCATCTTCATCTTGTAGTAGGTAGCTAAGTTGCCCATGCAATACCCCTGGGCTTCCTTTTTCTAAAGAACAACCATGTTTTTTAGAGTCAACTCCTAAACCTCCTGCTTCTATTCCAATACACTCTACTGATTCATCCTCTATAAAGTGGTTAAAGATACCAAGAGCATTAGAACCACCACCAATACAAGCAATAATCTTATCAGGTAAGCAAGACTCAACAGCCTCTAACTGTTGTTTAGCCTCCCAACCAATAATAGATTGAATATCACGAACCATCATAGGGTAGGGGTGTGGTCCTGCAACTGTTCCTATAATGTAGTAGGTATCACGAGCATTAGTTACCCAGTGGCGAATAGCATCATTCATTGCATCTTTTAAACTTTTGCTTCCTGACTCAACAGAATTAACTTTAGCACCAAGAAGTTTCATTCTAAATACATTTAACTCTTGACGTTTAACATCTTTTGCACCCATAAAAATTTCACACTCTAAGCCAAAAAGTGCAGCTACCGTAGCAGTTGCTACACCATGTTGTCCTGCACCAGTTTCAGCAATAACTTTTTTCTTACCTAAACGTTTAGCTAGTATAGCTTGTGCAATACAGTGATTAATCTTATGGGCTCCTGTATGGTTAAGGTCTTCACGTTTAAGGTAAATTTTTGCATTTAACTCTTTTGAAAGGTTCTCTGCAAAATAGAGAGCAGATGGACGACCAACATAGTTTTTATAGTAGTAGTCAATCTCTGACCAAAAATCTTTGTTAAAACGTACAGCTTCGTAATCTTTACGTAACTGTTCAAGAACTGGCATAAGCGTTTCTGGAACAAAACGACCACCAAATCTGTGTTTATCATCTTGTGAACCAAAATGACCATTGTTATCTGGGTCATGTGGACTAGGAGTAGGGATATATATTTTTTCATTTAAAGATAAATTATCTTGCATTATGCTCTCTCAATATAAAAAGTTGATGGATTATAACCAATGAGAGGTTAATAATAGAAATATTAAGAGTTATACTAAACTAGTATAAAGCCCTATATATAGTTGATTCAATTAATAAAAGAGTGATTAATATCTAAATATTTGTTTCTTTATGTTTTTTTTTAATGGTTTTATGTTCCTTTAAGTTAAAATGTATTATAATTCTCTTACGACGACATATAGGATGGCACTTTAGCTCTCCCCTATTTCCTGAATTAGTATTATGTTCTTTCGAGAACGTTCTCTAAAACTGTCTAGGGTGTCATCATATAATGAATATTTTTTTCAATATGTCGTTGTACCGAAGATTACAAAGAGTGTCTATTTTGACTTTTCAAAATATCCTTTTTCTTTGTTTTTAACTACTCTTTTGTAATCTTTAATTATTCCATTCATGGATATATATACTCCTCCTTTTTGAATATTCTGTAAATATCCAAAGGCAGAACTTAGGTTAAATGTCGATTCTATGGGATTTACAGAATATGGTACCATGGAACCTGTTAATATTATTTTCTTTTTTATCCCTTTTTGGAAAATATATTGAGCTGTTTTATCTATGGTATCTGTACCATGAACTATAATAATATATTCTCTTTTTGTCTTTTTTATAGCTTGAACAATAATTTCTCTGTCATTATCTGTTATATCAAGACTATCTTTCCCGATAATATTTTTAATTTTAAATTTTGTTAATGCATTTCTAGCAATTGCTTTTATCGCTTCTCCTGTTGGTTCAATGTCTAAATTACCAGTTCTTGGATTATATACTTTATTAAAAGTACCACCTGTATTTATAATTAATATTTTTTTCATAGTTTTTTTTCTTTTCTTTTTTTAGTTCTTATATTTTTAATTATATTCTATCTCAATCGTGATAAAATGCCACATTAAATTTAATTGGAGACAAATCAATGATTATGAAAGGCAAAAAAGGTATCATACTTGGAATTGCAAATAAAAAGTCTATTGCGTTCGGAATTGCACACGCGTGTAGAGAACAGGGAGCAGAGGTAGCTATTACATTTTTAAATGAACGTTTTGAAAGAAAGTTAGCACCAGTAGCCGAAGATTTAGGTTGTGGAGAGAGATTTTACCCATGTGATGTTAGTAAACCAGAAGAGATAAAAGCACTTAAAGAGAGTATTGAAAAAGATATGGGTCAAATAGATTTTATTGTTCACTCTATTGCTTTTGCTCCAAAAGAGGGACTCTCTGGACGTTTCTATGATATTTCAAAAGAGGCATTTAATATTGCTATGGATATTTCAGTCTACTCTCTTATTGAGATTGTAAGAGAGTTAAAGCCTGTTCTATCAGATAACTCATCTGTTCTTACACTTACTTACTATGGTGGAGTAAAATATATTCCAAACTATAACCTTATGGGTATTGCTAAAGCTACTTTAGAGATGACAACAAAGTATCTAGCAGAAGATTTAGGACGAGATGGTATTCGTGTCAATGCTATTTCAGCAGGACCTATTAAAACTCTAGCAGCAGCAGGAATTGGTGAATTTGGCTTTATGTTAAAATGGAATGCAGCTCATGCACCACTAAAAAGAAATATAACCATAAAAGATGTTGGAAACTCTGGTATGTACTTGCTTTCAGAGCTTAGTGCAGGAGTTACAGGTGAAGTTCACTATGTCGATGGAGGGTTTAACATTATGGGAATGCCAGCAGTTGAGGTTAACGAAGATGGAAAACAGGTTATTGCTTGGAATGGTGAATAAAAATATATGAAAGACTCAGCAGAGTATCTCGCTAAACGGGTTTTTTTTGACAAAATCATTACTATCTATGGACGTAATGCAGTTTTAGAAGCCTTAGAAGACAATACTATTATCATTCATAAGTTACACTTTTCAGACTCTAATAAAAGTGTAGCTCAACTTGACAAAATGGTAACTATAGCTAAAAAAAGAGATATTAAGATAGCCTACCACGACAAAAAGGCTCTCTCTCGTATCTCTAAAAATGCCAAACAAGACCAAGGTGTAGCTCTTGATATTGTTTTAGAGAAGTCATTAACCCAAGAGGAGTTTTTAGCTCAAAATAGCTCTTTTAGAATCTTAGCACTTGATGGTATTCATAACCCTCAAAACTTAGGTATGATTATTCGTTCTGCAGCAGCAGGAGAGATTGATGCTATCTTACTTCCTATTAAAAACTCAGCTCAAATTAGCCCATTGGTTATTAAAGCTTCTGTAGGTACAGTTTTTAAAATGCCTATTATTAAGGTAAAAAATCTAGCAAATAGTTTAGAGCTATTTAAAGAGGCACAGGCTACTATCTATACACTCTCTTCTCATGCAACAAAAAGTTATAAAGATGAACAATATGGAGAAAAAACTATTTTTGTACTAGGAAATGAGAGTGAGGGTGTAAGCAAAAAGATAGAGGCTTTAAGTACAACTTCTATTGCTATTCCTATGAGACGAGGGGTTGAGTCTCTAAATGTAGCTGTTACAGCTTCGCTTTTGGCATTTTTGTAAATATCTTAAGCCATCTCTTAATTTAAAAGTAATATTAAAGATAAAAATACTAAAATAATTAAATATTATAAATAAGAGAGAATAATGTTATTAAGAGGCTTGATTTTTATAGTCATATCATTTTTTTTAATTGGGTGTGGAGATAGTCTATCAGATAAAAATAGTGTTAATAATAATTGGTATAAACCAGATACAAATACCTCTTGGCAATGGCAACTTCAGGGTGATATTAATAGCTCTTATAATGTAGAAATTTACGATATAGACCTTTTTGAATCTAATAAATCTCTTATTCAAAAATTAAAAGACAATAGAAGAAAAGTTATTTGTTATTTTAGTGCAGGAAGTTATGAAGATTGGAGAGAAGACAAATATGATTTTCCATTAGATGTCTTAGGGAATGATATAGATGGATGGAATGGTGAAAAGTGGCTTGATATATCAAATAAAGTACTATATCCTATTATGATGTCAAGATTAGATTTGGCAGTTAAAAAAGGTTGTGATGGAGTAGAACCTGATAATGTTGATGGATATGCAAATGATACAGGGTTTAACTTAACTGAAACTGAACAATTAGTTTATAATAAATTTATAGCAAATGAAGCACATAAAAGGGGATTAAGCGTTGGACTTAAAAATGATTTAGAGCAGATTTCTAAACTTGAACCATTCTATGATTTTAGTCTAAATGAACAGTGTTATGAGAATAATGAGTGTTATAAACTACAACCCTTTATTAATTCAAACAAACCAGTTTTAAATGCTGAATATGCTCAAAATTATGTAGATAATAACAATAGTGAAAGAGATATTATATGTATTGATAGTAGAGAGAGGAAGTTTCAAACTTTAATTTTGCCTTTAGATTTAGATGATAGTTTTAGATATAGTTGCAATTAATCATAGAATTTATATGTATAATTTTTAATTTAATCTTATTAACACTTGGTTTATTAATTTGAAGTATATTTCTAAATAAACTTTAAAAAGGCTCTTCATGAAAAAACTTCTACTTCTATTTCTACTTATTCCCTATCTTCTTTGTGCCAAAACAAGCACCTCTGAACTTCTCCCAAAAGAGAAGAGTGTTATCGAGGGAGAACTTGCTAATGGATTCAA
>JALUKJ010000350.1 GCA_027056615.1 Campylobacteraceae bacterium
CAATTCATCCTATCATTTCAGATATAAATGTAGGTTTGCTTTTCATAATGGGTGCTGCATCAGTTGGGATGTACGGACCTCTTTTGGCAGGCTTGAGTAGTGCAAATAAATGGTCGCTGCTAGGTGGCGCAAGAGCAGTTATACAGCTTTTGAGTTTTGAGGTAGTAAGCGGTTTGTCTATTTTGGCTCCAATCATGATGATAGGTTCTTTGTCCCTGATAGATATGAATGATTATCAGATAGGCGGTGTGGCAAATTGGCTTATTTGGAAGCAACCTTTAGCATTTGTGCTTTTTGCCATAGCAGGATTTGCAGAGACAAACAGAACACCTTTTGATTTGGTCGAGTTTGAAGCAGAGATAGTCTCTGGTTATGCTACTGAGTATTCTGGTATGAGATGGGGTCTATTTTTTATCGGTGAGTATGCAAATATGATAACTATATCGGTTATGGTTAGTATCATATTTTTAGGAGGCTACAACGATATGTGGTTTATTCCCGGTGCGATTGCCATGCTCTTAAAAGTCTCCTTGTGGATATTTTTATTTTTATGGGTGAGAGCAGCTTGGCCTCACATCAGGCCAGATCAGTTGATGTGGTTGTGTTGGAAAGTGTTGATGCCACTTTCGTTGATAAATGTGCTGATTACCGGCATAGTCTTGGTATAGGAGTAAAATATGGAATTACGAGGATTTAAAAATAGAAATGCAACTCCTGGATATATATATTTTGAAGGTGAAAAAGAGTCTCAAAACAGTTGGGAAAGATTCAAACGATTTTCAGCACGAGCAGTAAAAGGAGAACTTTTTGTAGGTCTCTGGATTGTTTTAAGAGAGATGATTAAATTTAATATCCATACGGTTCAATATCCACTTCAAAAATTGCAAATGTTTCCAAGATACAGAGCTATACATAAACTTTTGAGACTTTTTGAAAGTGGACATGAAAGATGTATAGGGTGTGGACTTTGCGAAAAGATTTGCATAGCTAATTGTATAAAAATAGATACAAAAGTAGATGAAAATAGCAGGAAACTTGTCACGG
Source organism: Campylobacteraceae bacterium (assembly GCA_027056615.1). GTDB lineage: Bacteria > Campylobacterota > Campylobacteria > Campylobacterales > Sulfurovaceae > UBA1140. The sequence continues at coordinate 1,045 of JALUKJ010000350.1, forward strand.
AGTATAGTATAAACTTTGGCAGGTGTATTTTTTGTGGGTATTGTGCTGAAGTCTGTCCTGAACTTGCTATTGTGCATGGTGGTGATTATGAGCATGCAAGTGAGCAGAGAGCTCATTTTGGGTTAAGAGAGGATATGCTAACTCCTATCGATGAGTTTAAGGCAAAAAAACAAAAAGAGTTTCCTGGTTTTGGTGCATTGAGTAAAGATGCTGATAAATTTGTCAAAAAAACACCATTAGCGTATTGAGGTAGATATGTTTGAAGCGATAGCATTTTATACATTTTCAATTTTAGTGATTGGAATGTTCGGGATAGTGGTATTTAGTAAAAATGCGCTCTACGCGATGAGTGCATTAGCGGGAGGTATGATATTTATATCAGGCTTCTTCTTTTTGCTAGATGCTGATTTTTTAGGAGTTGTACAAATCGTTGTATATACAGGTGCAGTAATGGCACTTTATGCATTTGGTATGATGTTCTTTGACTCCACTAGAGACGTTAAAGAGAATATTAAATTTAAAAAAATTATCTATACTTTATCTGTATTGTCCGCAATTTTTACTATATTTATTTTAATGGCTCCAATATTTTCTACAAAAATTGAGGCTATATATCCAACTCTACAAGGGGTTGGAAATGTTCAAATGATAGGATTAATTCTCTTTACTAAGTACCTTGTACCATTTGAAGTAGCCGCTATTATGTTATTGGCAGCTATGATAGCAGGAATCATCTTGGTGAAAGTAAAGATGGAAGAGACTCCAACAAATATAGAAGTAGCAAGGGGTGAAAAATGATAACTCTAACACACTATTTGACTCTTACGGGTATCTTGTTTTCATTAGGTATTGTAGGGGTGTTAAGGAGAAAAAATCTTTTGATGCTTTTTTTCTCAACAGAGATTCTGCTAAATGCTGTAAATATAGGGTTTGCGGCAGTATCAAAATATTATGGTGATTTAAGCGGACAAATATTTTCATTTTTTATAATCGCTATTGCAGCAAGTGAAGTTGCTGTTGGTTTAGGTCTGTTGGTACTTTGGTATAAGAGAAGTGGTACAATTGATCTTGATAGTTTACAAATGATGAAGGGTTGATAATGGAAAAGTACTTATATGTAGCACTATTTGCTCCAATTGTTGGCTCGCTTTTTAGTCTGCTTTTTACGGCAAAGAAAAAAAATGTTATAACAGCACTTGTAACTTCTGCTCTTTTGCTGCTATCTTTCGTCTCTTCTTTGACTCTTATGTTCGCAGTATATGATGGCCTAAGTTTACATGTAAA
>JALUKJ010000351.1 GCA_027056615.1 Campylobacteraceae bacterium
ATTATATTGATTAGTTTACCTTATCGAGGGATTCAATAATAAATTTAAACATTAAAGGAGAAAAGATGAAAATTACAAACTTAAGTTTAGTAGCAATCGCTGCAATGGCTTTAACAACAGGTGCAATGGCTGATGTAGATATGAATATTGGTGGACAAGCTGTTGTTTATTATCAAACAAATGATGCTGCTGATACACAGGATTTATTTACTGATGATGCTTCAGCTGCAAATTTTGGTATTCAATTAAACGCAAATGCTGATTTAGGTAATGACTTTGGTTTAGGATTGCAAGGTACTGCTTTAAGTACATTAGGACTTGAAGATAATTTAGTTAATGGTGTAATGCAATCAGGTTTAGGTCATAATGGAGATACAGGAAATGCTAGTAATTATTTTGCATTCACTAAAGCATATTTAACAAAGAAAATTGCTAATACAACATTAAAATTAGGTCGTCAAGAGCTTCCTAAGTCTCTTTCTCCATTAGCATTCTCTGAAAGTTGGAATGTATATAAAAATACATTTGATGCTATAGTTGCTATTAATACAGATATTCCAGATACAACTTTAGTTGGTGCTTATGTAGATAGAAGTAACAAGCATGGAGATTTAAGTACATTTGGTAATATGGCAGGTGGTGCTATTAATAATGGTGCTTATATGTTAACAGCTCAAAATAAAAGTCTTGATGGTTTAGCTGTTACAGGTAGTTATTATGCAATACCAACAAGTAATGGTACTCCTGCTGTTGCTGCTGTTGTTACAACTGATAGTAATGGTGATACTACTACTGTTACACCTGCTGTTGCCGCTAAAGATGGTCTTAATCATGTTGATGCTTTATGGCTAGATGCACAAATTGATTTAAATAAACTAGCAGGCACTCCTGTAACTGTTGGTCTTCAAGGTGGACAGACTAAAGTAAAAGGTGGAGATGCGAAACAAGCAGCTGGTATTAAAGTTGCAGGAAAAGCTGGTCCAGCAAATGTAAGTTTGGCATATACAAAAACTGGTACTAAAGGTGATGTAAGTATTCAAAACGTTGGAACAGGTGTTAAAACTCCACTCTATACACAAATGATTATTAACCAAAATAACATTGCAAGTGGTGCTGATACTGCTGTTCTTAAAGTAGTAGCTCCTGCAGGTCCTGGAAAAGTAATTGCTCAATATGGTATGGTAACTGATAACTCAACAGTTAAAAATGACTCTAATGAATTAGACCTTATCTATAAGTTTAAAGCATTAGGTACTAATATGTTAGCTGCTTATGTAAGAACAGATGCTGATAATGCTAAAGACCCATCAAATATTATCCGTGTATGGACAAGATATAACTTTTAATCTCTAAAAGTTTATCTACTCCACTTTCCACCTCTTTTGAGGTGGAAGCTTCTTTTTTTTTACTTTCTCATTTTTTTATTGTTATTTTTTTGTTCCAATATCTTTTTGGTGCGATAGCAATCGCACCCTACGCAAATTAATTTTCTTGCTCTAAATTAGCTTGTTGCTCTGCCTCATAAGCCATCATCTGTTGACGTACTTCATTTATCTGTTCAGGGGTTACATTGTCTTCACTTGACCATGCAATCTCTACATCTCCACCATACTCTGCACCCATAAGCTCTACTTTTTCGGCATACTCAAAAATATCAAGGCAAATTACTCTATTTTCTGGATTATCATCTTTCATAGTATCAAAGAGTTCAATGTACCAACGTCCTATTGGATTGCTTTTAATAACAGACTCAATAATGACAGCCATTAAACACCTCCATGAAAATCTTTTTTCTTAAGGTCACCATTGTAGACAACATCTTTTACATTGACATTCTCTTTGGTTAAGATTTCAGGGACTTCGTCAGCCTCATTTAGCTCTTTAATGGCTTCATCTAACTCCTCTTGGTAGGTCATCATCATATCTGCTGTAATAACATTTGGAAGTTGTTGAATCTTGACAAGTTTTTTAATCTCCTCTTCAACACCTTCACCCTCAATAGTTACAATAATCTTTCCTGTTGCTTTATCGCAAAAGTGATAATCTACATAATCCTCATTTTGAAAATACTCTATTAACCCATCAATATTTTTGGGTAGTGCTTGGACTACAATACTTGAAACATTCATTTTAAAAACTCCTATTTTTGTTTTAAATTCCACACCATAATGGTACTATCTTCACTTGCTGAAAATATTCTATTTTCATCTTGAAAAATAATTACATTAAGTGTACTCTTTTGCCCTTTAAGTAGAGCTATTTTTGACTTAGTTGAGCTATTGTAAATAGAGATATTATTTTGCTCATCCATAGCA
>JALUKJ010000352.1 GCA_027056615.1 Campylobacteraceae bacterium
ATTTGGGAATAAAAAAACTACCTTAAAAATATTAAAAGATGATTTTAAAAAGTTTAATAATGAAATAGTAGTTATTTTAGTTATTAATTCTCAAACTAAAAAAAATGCAGAAAAATTATATTTTGAAATAGAAGAGGCTTTAGACCTAGATAATATAAAACTTATAATAATTACAAATCATAAGGATGCTTTTAAAGAAATGGAAGTATATAAATCAGTTTTTTTAAATATAATAAGAAAAAAAACAATTAAAAGATATTTAAAAGGAACGGATATATTAGAAAGACATGATGTAAAAGAATCAGATATTAAATCTTTTATAAAACAAATTGATAACTCAACGCACAATGATATAAAAAATGAAATAATAAAATATTTTAATTTAACTAGCTCACCTATTGAAGGAGGAAAAGATGCCATTAGATAATCCATTTAAAAATCTTAGTAAATTTAAGAATAATAATGAAGTTCAAATAAAAAAAGATGATAGAAGAATAGATAATTTTAATCAAATGGATGATGATATAAAAGATATATTAAATTTATTTGTCCAAATGCCTTTTTTAGATGATGCAGTTGCAAAGTTATTAATAGAAAAATATTTTAAAAAAGATGTAAATATATTAAGTCAATTGAAATTATTATTATATTTAACAAATATTGATAGTGAATTTTGGACTGTTAAGGAATGGATTAAAAAAGAAATTAAGTATAAAGAATTTGAGTATGAATTATTAAATTCAATTATGGAAGACTTTATTAGTGAGAAAAAAGATATTTCTCGCTCAAAAGCATTAAAATATTTATTGATTCAATCAAGATTATTATTGCATATAGAAAATAAAGCTAAAATAGTTACAGAGGAGTTTAGTAAAGCTATTAAAGATTCTAATGATAATATTAGAATTATGGAAATTGTAGATGCTCAATTAGATGATTTCATTAGTTTATCAAAAGATAATAATTCCATAGCAATAAGAGATGCTTGGTTTTTAAGAGCTAAACTTTTGAAACGTAAAGGAAAAATAAATGAGGTTGAAAAATATTTAGAAAAAGTTATAAGTTTTCCATATGAGGATGAAATAACTGGAGAAGCATATCAATTGCTGGGACATATATTATATAAAAATAATAAGTCTGATAGTAAATCTAAAGTTTATTTAAATAAGTCTTTAGATTTATTAAGTGATAGTTACTTAAAGTCAAAATCTTATTCAATGTTAGGAAACTTTTACAAAAAAGAAAATTTTGATCAAGCAAAATATTTTTTTGATGAAAGTATGTTTTTAAAAAAAGAGATAAATGATTTAATGGGACAATCACAATTATTACATGGTATTGGTAATTTGTATAAAAAATTTAAAAAAGATTTTGAAGAAGCAAAAAAATATTTTAATAAGAGTTTAGAAATAAAAAATAAAATTAATGATAAGGAAGGTCAGGCTAAAGTATATCTTGATATAGGATTATTATATTTTGAATTAAATTCTAATCTTGAAAAAGCAATATTTTATTGTAATAAGAGTTTAAAAATTGAAGAAAAAATTCATAATAAAAAAGGAGAAGCACAAGTTTATCGTGTACTTGCTCGAATATATAAAAATAAAGATAATTCTTGCGATAAGATAAAAATGTTTCTACTGAAAAGTTTGTCACTTGAACAAGAGTGTAATAATAAAAGAGATGAGGCACAAACTTTATTTGAATTAGGAAAACTCTTATCAAAATGTGGTGATAAAAATGAAGGAAAGAGATATTGTATAGAAAGTTTAAAAATATATAAAAAAATTAATAATAGCTTTGCTAAAACAGTTGAAAGGTATTTAGAAAATATATGACCAACTCGAAAATGGACAGGAAAAGAGAAACAACAGTATATAAAAGAGAAGTTTAACATAGAGGTTACACAGGCAGGGATTGCTTATAGGTTGAAGAGGTTATGAGTGTATGTTTTTAATTTTATTTATAGGCATTTTGGTATGCCAATTAACGTCGGCATCGGGGAAACCGACCTACGCCGTTTCCAAATTTATTAATTTATAGAATTGGTTTTGACGAGAGAATATTACAATTTTAAATTTTTGTGTTAAAATATTTGTATGAAATATAGACGTATGTATTTAGACTCTTATAGTTATTATTTGACCTTGGTTACACAAGGTAGAAAGCCTTTATTGATTGATAATATAGATGTACTTCGTCATGCATTTAAATTGAGTAAGAAAAAATATGTTTATGACATAGAAGCCATTGTAATTTTACCTGACCATATACACATGATAATACGACCTAAAATTTCTACAGAGTATT
>JALUKJ010000353.1 GCA_027056615.1 Campylobacteraceae bacterium
ATTAAAGATAAATCGTAAAAATTATTAATTAATTTCTTTCTAGCTTTAAGCTCTTCTTCAAAATATGGAGTGTTAAAAATTAATTGAGTAACATTACTGTAGTGAGTGTTTAGAAGTTTATTATATGTCTCTAAACTAATGAACTTTACTTCATCTCTATTCATATAATATAAGTCACCTATTTGTGTATCTACTTTTCCTCTTGTATACTCTTTTTTAAGAGTAGAAAGAGGTAAAAAGTGTGCAGGAATAGTATCTTTTTTTATACGTAATAGTCCATATATAAGCCTCCAATTTAAAAAACGCTCTTTAACAATTTTATACTCAATATTTTTCTCTTCTAAATTCCAACGCTCTTTATATAGTTCAATTCTAGCTTCAATGGATTCAGGTTGAATTTGACCAGAAATAGGAGAGAAGAGTTCATCAGCCAATTTTTGTTGATTTTCTCGTTGCATGGTTAGTCCAAAAATGCAACCACAGTAGTCTTGACGATAGAGAGAGTCTTGTTTAGCCAATATATTTTGCTCTTGTGTTCCTGAAGATTTACGATAGTCGGGTGCAATAAACTCTATTCCATATTTTTCAGCCAATTTATCTCCAGCATGTTTGAGTTGTTTAAGAGATTTTTTAGGTGAAGTGAGTAGTGTAGAGGTAAAGCTCTTCTCACCCATATCAAAAGCTTGTTTTGCTGTTACTTTAAATCGTTTGTCAAAACAGATAGCACATCTAGTCCCCTTTTCAGGCTCTTTTTCAAATCCTCGTACAGCTTCTAGCCAACTTTGAGTATCATACTCTCCCTCTATAAGCTCAATTCCCAACATTTTACAAGAGCGTTTTACATCAAGAAGACGTAGTTGATACTCCGAATATGGGTGAATATTAGGGTCATAAAAATACCCTATTAAAGTCTCATTTGGAAAATCAGTTTGAAGCTTTTTTAAAAAGTAGTGGCTATCAACAGCACAGCAGATATGAACTAAGATAAAGACTCCTCTTCTAAAATTTTTGCCACATTAAGAGAGCTACCATGAGATAAATACTCTCTTAGCTCTCTAGCTTTTTTTGTAAATATCTTTTGATTAGTCTCTTTATATTCTCTTAATAAATTCTTAACATTAACATCTTCTTGTAGCAGTTCATTGTGTAGAGTAGTATTGTTATAGTGACTTAAAATAATATTAGCTAAACCAACATGAGTAATATTTAAAAATTTAGTTCCAATAAAATAGTCAATCTTCTTAGCAATAAATGCTAAAGTAAAAGGTGTACCAATAAGTGCAGATTCAAGTGTAGCTGTTCCTGAACAGATAAAAGCAAACTCTGAATTGGCTAAAGCTTTATGAGTGTTTTTTGATACTTCAAACATACTTATATCACCATATAGTTGGGTTATTTTCTCTTGGGAAAAAGAACTAGGAATAATAAGTATAGCTTTTTTATCAGATAGTTTTTCTCTAACTTCTTTAAAAATAGGAAGAAGTTTAGTAATTTCACTCTTTCTACTTCCTGGCATAAAAGCAATAGTATTGGAGTTTAAATTTTTAGTTTTAGTTTGAATCTCATCTAAAAGGGGATGACCAATATATTGAGCTTTAGTTTGGTAATATTCTACTTCAAAAGGTAAAATACCCAATAGTTTGTCACAATAGCGTTCTAGTTTTATGGCTCGTTTTGGACGACTTGCCCATATTTGAGGGAGAATATAGTAGATAATCTCTTTATTTGGGTAAGCAATTTTGAGTTTTTTTGCCAAAGGCAAGTTAAATCCTGAAGAGTCCATAAGTAAGATTTTATCAGCATCTTTTGCTAACTTAACCATTTCATCAGCTACTTTGAAAAACCATCTTAACTTTTTTAAGGCATCTACTATCCCCATAATTGCCATTTGTGAGACATCATAGAGTGGAGTACCTAAAAATTTATCGAAGATACCAAGAAGTTCGATATTATTTGTATGTTTAAGAACCTCTTTTAAGTGTAAATTAGAAGAGGGTTCAAGGGCAGATACAAGAAGTTTCATTATTAACCAAGCTTAAGACCAACCACAAAACCAGCTAAGGCTCCAATACCTGTTTGAAAAGAGGTAATACGGTGTTTTACAGCAGCTACAAGATAGTTAAAGTAGTCAGCTCCTTGAGAAATACTCTGCTCTAATACTTTATCATCAATCTTAAAGATACCTTGAGACTCCATAAAAAACATTGCAATAAGTCCAAAACCTAAAATAAATAGACCAATTTTAAAACTCTTTTTTATAAAAAAACCTACAGCTAAACCAATTAAAAATGAGC
>JALUKJ010000354.1 GCA_027056615.1 Campylobacteraceae bacterium
GTCTCTGTTTGAAGTGGAATAGTGATGCAGGTAAAGAGTAGTTGTCAAGTACTACTCAAACGACAAAGTAAAGATTTATAGATTTCTTAATACTATTTTATAGATTTTTGTAGGTTTTTATTGTCGGGCATAAGTTTAAAAAGTTATATCTCTATAAATCCACATCAGAAAAATAAGAGACTTTTTTATAAATATACTTATCAGCCAATAACTTTTAAAACATTATCTCTTGTTTCTAGTTGCTCAAACCGTTTAACGGTTGATTGTTTCCAAAGTAAATCTATAAGCTCTAAATCACCATTAGAATAGTTTTTTAGGTCTATCCGTTTAACGGTTGGTCATTTTGTGGGTTCTTTTCCTGCTCTTCGTTATAACGGCTTCATTGTTAACGGACTCGTTAAACGGATTAAAAACAAACCCTGCTTTTTGTTGCTCCATAATATTTTGATTGTTCATAATTTTTAAAGGTATCTCTCTTTTTCGTGTTAATGCTTTGGCTCTCTTTGCTATAACGATATTATAAGTCTCTTTTTCAATCTCAACATCAATAATATTTTTTTCTTCTAGTTTCTGCTTTTGTGCTTTAGTACACATTGAAATTTTATTAATTTTTTCAGCGTTCATTAACTCCATACGGTTGGTTAACTCGTCTATAATTTCAGGTGTTAATTCTTTACGCTTTTTTCTGTATTGATTAAAGAGGGTAGCCATAGCGAAATAATTTAATAAGATTGAAAAGCCTAAAAATACCCAAAAAAACATTTTGCGATAACCGTTAACCTCTTCTTTTGCTTTGGCTTCATTTACTCCACTATGTGCCTTTGCTTCCTCTATCTTGTATTGTAACTATGCCATTAACTAACATTCTTTCAATATGTTAGTAATACTATCAGCACTTTGTAACGCTCCCCATGTATCAAGTGCAATAAATAAAACAGTTATAGCCATACCCACGGCTAACCCTAATTTTGGAATGGTTGCCAAAGAGTTAACAAGTTTTTCAAGTGTTGAGCCTAAATAATCAGATATTAAACCTACTCTATGATGTTCAATATAAACAAGTAGAACACCTAAAAAAGTAAGTGTTCCATAAATTACATATTCATTATCAACAATGGTTTGAAGAAACAGAAAAAACCCATAAAGAGTAATTCCCAAAGATACAAAAATAGGGAAATATGAACCTATTCCCCTTTGTACCTCAATAGCTGTTAAATCGTTCTCTTGGTTGATTTGCTCCATTGTGTTAAAGTCGGTCATGATTGGGTTATTTGTTGCCATTACTTTACCCCTTTTATTACTGGGTTGGTTTTCTTTGTTTTTTTTGTTATCATTTCTATGTCCTTTAAATCATTTCTAAAATGTGGATAGGCTAAAGAGACGGTTTAGTAGTCAACTCTTTAGCACCTCCTTTAATGTTCATTTTTTAATAATCTCTCTAATTCTCTTTCTAAATAGCCTAAAATCTGATAAGGATTTTTACGCTTATCTTGAATTAGCTCTATCCATTTTTTAAGTTACTCTTCCGATACATCTCTCATATTTCTGTACTCCTTTACATTGGTATTGTGTATCTTCTAAAATCAGATTGTTTAAATCTCTCCAAACTCTCAACGCTGTTAAACTGCTTCATGCTCTCATGATTATTTATCACTCTGTTACTTAGCGTGAACGGTACTAGTAGGCTGTTAAGTTGATAGATGAGGTAATCATTTGAATAACTCTTAATCCCTGCTAGTCCTGCAACCTCTGCAACCTCATACAAATCATCTACAAAGTTTAAACTCTCCATGTAATAGATAACGCCCTTGTTATGCTTTTTGGTCACATCAAAAGTTAATGTAACCTCTAAGCGTTTCCATGCTCTTAAGTCATTGCCTATAATCTCCTTTTTCTGTTGGTTGAGTTGCTTTAAATACTTATCGTAATAAAGAACCCTGCTTATACTTTGATGGTCTAATGTGTTAATGTAAAGGATTGAACCTTTAGAGATAACCCCTTGTTTACTGTATGGCATGAGGTCTCTTTAAAAGCTCCTTTTCTCTTGTAGGTTATGCTTCTGTGGTATCAATGGCTAAATCTATTCCCCCTATTGTTTGATTTTTCATTCTGTTTATCCTGTAAAATAAAATATATTAGTATATTTTATAATTGTTCAATGTACTTATTTTATGGGCTTTAAATGGTCTTTTCGCTATACTAAAAATAAAACTAAAGGAGTTACTAAATGGAATATGAAGAATTTAAAAAAATATTAAAAGGTATAGATTTATCAGTAAAAGAGAATGAAAAA
>JALUKJ010000355.1 GCA_027056615.1 Campylobacteraceae bacterium
AAAAGAGCATTTTGAAGAGAGTGAAGTAAAACGAGATAATTTATTCTCTTCTGTTGGATATACATTTAAAGATACTCTTATCTTTTTAGTTCTCTCAATTATAGCATTCCCCCTACTCTTTATTCCTATAGTCAATATTTTTACACAGATTGCTCTATGGTTATGGCTTACAAAAGATACTATGGGTTACGATGCTCTAACTTTAACCTCATCAAAAGTTACAAAAGAGAGATTAAAAGAGCATAGATTAGCATTATGGTCTATTAGTTTTGTTACTGTTCTTTTTAACTTTATACCTATACTTAATCTATTTGGACCATTTTTTGGTGAGATTAGTATGTTTCACTATTTTAAAAATGAAGAATAATGGATTTAGTATTCTGTTTTAGATAATGTAGCTTCAATAGAACGTACATGTAAATCAACCTGTGGAAATGGTATTTCAATATTATGCTCATTAAGTGCATTATAGATTAAAATTAAAAATCTTGATATAGTTCTTTTTGGGTAAAGGATTTCTCTTCCTCTTACCCAAACAAAGAGATTGTAGTTAACACTACTATCTCCCATCTCTGTCATTATGACTCTTGTATATCGTGTTCGAGAGCTATAAATATCTTTAAATCCACTCTCCTTAACAGCCTTTAGTATAACATCTATAACTTGTTGGGGAGTTGTTCCATATTTCACTCCAAAAGGAATTTCAAATCGTTTAAGATTATCTTTCATAGTCCAATTGATTACATTATTTTGTATAAAATTCTGATTTGGAACAATAACATCAATATTTGCATTTGTTCTTATTGTTGCTGAACGCATTCTTATATCTGTTACACGACCTCTTATATCATCACTTAGTTGTATATAATCGCCAATTTTAATGCTTCGTTCAAACATTAAGATAAGACCTGAAACAAAGTTTGAAACAATATTTTGTAACCCAAAACCTATTCCAACAGATAAAGCACCTGCAACTACAGCTAAAGACGAAAGATTTATTCCAACTGATTTTAAAGCACTAAAAAATGCAATTATTATAATAATATAGTATCCAATATTTGAAATAATCATTCGTATTGAATGAGAGGAGTATTCTACATCATCATCACTATTTTTTACTTTTAATACTTTTCTTTTAAATATCGCACCAAAAATAAAACCAAACAGAATAATAAAAAGAACTAAAATTAATTTAAAGATACTAACTGGTGTCTCATTTATCTGAAAAAGTGGATTAGAGAGTAAGCTCCAAATAGATTTTAGTGAGTTATAGATTGTCTGTTCCGTTGCTCCACTAAGAGTAGAGATAATACCTAGATATTTCTGCTCCATTTTGCTTAATAGATTATTGAGTGCATCACTCTTTACTCCATCTTTTTCTAAGAGCATAATTTTTTGTTTATATTCAAAAGCATTATGATTTTTTTGTTGTAGATAATTACAAAAAATTAAAAAATCTGTTACAATAAGATGTTGAGATATCTGTTGTTTTGTCTCTTCTTCTTTTGCAATACTTTTTTCTATTTTTGTTAGCTCTTTAGAATTTTCTAAAAGTTCTATACGCTCTTTTTTTATTTGTAATTCTTTAAACTTTTTCTTCTCATGAGATAGCTGTTTTAAATATTTTTCTTCCTGTTTCTTTAAAGATTCTTCTTTTAAAAGAACTGTATTTGGAATATTTATAACTATTTTTTTAATTGATGCTCTCTTTTCTTTTAAAGAACTAATCTCTTTTTTAAGAAAAGATATATTTTTTTTATAGAGAGCATACTGCAACTGGTATGTAAAGAGTAATGGATTTGTTTTTAATGCATTTGTTATTTGAGCTTCTAGAGTTGCTATTTTACTCTGTAAAGATTTTTGTTTTGTTTGTAGTATTACTATTTTATCAAGAAGGTTAAACCCTCGAAAAAGAATTTTTTGAGCCTCTTTTGCTGTTTTTGGAGAATTTATAGATATATTATTCTCTTTTAATGGTTTAGGTACTGCAAGAAGTTTTTCAAGCAATGCAACTTGTAAAAATATCTGTTCATTTTTTTTAGTTGTTGATGTATTTAATGTTTTAAGTAACTCTTTATATACATCTTTATTTGCGTTTACAAGTGTTGCATTTATATCTGCTCCACTAAGTTGTGTAAATAATAAAATAGCAAATATAACTATTAGTTTCATAATTATCTCCTAAAAAGCTTTCTTAAACATCTACGCCGAAAAGAGACCATAGGAACATTTTGAGAATAGATTTCATACTCTTTCCCAAACTTTCTTTTGACCTCCATCTCCTCAAAAA
>JALUKJ010000356.1 GCA_027056615.1 Campylobacteraceae bacterium
ATTGTCTCAATGAAAAGCCTCCTTTTAAAAAAGCTAAAGTTTGGTCCAAAACCAAAGAGACTTTTAATACCCCACAAAATAGGACTAAACCCTATTGGGTTAAAATAGAGTTAAAAAATATCTCAAATCAACCTAAAACCTACTATCTAAAGGCAGAAAATCAATTTACTTATCATATTAACTACTATCTAGTAAAAGATAAAAAAGTAGTAAAACATATTCAAGATGGAGTTATATCCAAAAATAGAGCTAGAGCTTTTAATGTAAATCATATAATTTTTCCACTTACACTTAAACCACAAGAGGAAGCAACAGCTTATTTAAAAATAAGAAACTATAATAAAATAGATTTAAACTTTTTACTGGTAAATGAGGACTATCTTATTGACTACTATCAAACCTACAATATTGTAGAGGGCATCTTTTTTGGGGGAATGCTCCTTATGCTACTCTACAATCTTTTTCTATATTTTCTTCTAAAATTTAAATTTTACCTCTACTATGTCTCTTATGTATTTTGGTTAACTATCTACTTTATTGGTCTTTTTGGATTTTCTCAACGATATTTTCCAGAGCATACACTAATTTTTCATCTCTCATCAGGTGCTTTTTTTATCTCACTAAATCTATTTGTTCAATCTATTCTTAATCTAAAAGAGAAACTACCAAAAATTTACTCTTGGCTTAATCTTTTTAATATTTACTTTGTTATTGCTACACTTATGAATATATATGCACTTGAAGAGAAAAACTTTTTTTATGCACAACTCCTTTTTAATCTATTTTTTATGGTAGTACCAGTTTTTATCTTTATAATAATTTCTACTACATACTATTTAGCATTTTTTAAAAAAGATAAAATTGCACAATTCTACTCAATTATATGGACATGTATTGCATTTTTTGGTTCTCTACTCCCTTTAGAGTATCTAAATATAGTAACATTTCCTATTCCCTCTGATTATATTGTTCAGTTTATAATTCTAATAGAAGTTTTATGCTTCTCGTTTATTCTTGCTTATAAAATTAAACTAATTGAAAAGAAGAAAAAAGAGCAAGAGAAACTCTTGGTGCAACAAAATAAACTAGCTTCTATGGGAGAGATGATTTCAATGATTGCCCACCAGTGGCGACAACCACTCTCTGAAATTAATGGTACTGTTATCTCTATGGATATAGACTATAGAAAAGAGCAACTTACTAATACAAAATTTAATACCTATCTTGATAATATTGAAAATACAACTGCATATATGTCAAATACTATCAATGACTTTATGGATTTTTTTAAACACAATAAATCATTAGAGAAATTAGATATTTTAGATATTATTAAAACTGCTCAAAATCTTCTTTCTGTAAAAAATAGTCATAAAATTGATATTGATTATAAAAGGAGTGAAAAAATTATTTTTGAAGGGTACAAATCCGAGCTAATTCAAGCTCTACTTATTGTTCTAAACAATGCTATAGATGCTACTCTTCTAACAGATAGAGAGCCTCATATTTCTATAGCAACAACTAAATATAAACGAACTTTAACTATCTCTATTACAGATAATGGCTATGGTATTGATAAAAATATTTTAGATAAAATTTATGACCCATACTTTACAACGAAACATCAATCTAAGGGAACAGGTTTAGGTTTATATATTTTAAAGATGATTGTTGAACAGAGAATGAAAGGAAAAGTTGAAATAAACAGCTCAGAGAGTGGTACAGTTTGTAACATTTTAATACCATTAAAAGTGAGCAATAAATACACATTTTAAGAAAAAATAAAGTTTATAGTATCTTTTTGTAACAATATAACTTTAAACTCTATTTAAGTGAGATTTGTCTTGCTCATAACCTTTAAATAACCTTATAATAACTTACTCTTATGAGATATATTACAAAAAAGGAATCTGTATGTTAAGGAAGTTTTTTACTACTCTTATGGTGCTATTTATTATGAATGGTTGTGTTGGAACAATGAAGGTTGCTGATGATGCACCTTCAAAAATCAAAGGTGCAACAATGCAAACTAAAGTAGATAATAACTCTACTAAAAAGTAGTTATTTTAGTTCATTAATGGCTTCTATTGTTGCTTCAAGAGAAGCCATATCACTTACATTAAAGTGTGGTTTTTTAGTAGCTTTTCGGTTTAAACCTTTTAAGACATTACCATGTCCAAACTCAATATAACAGTCAACATCACCATCTATATTTGCCATTGAGTGTTTATATTTTACAGGGAGTACAAGCTGTTTAGGTAAAAGTTCTAGTGCCTCTGCTTTTGTACT
>JALUKJ010000357.1 GCA_027056615.1 Campylobacteraceae bacterium
ATATGCACTGTAGGCTTTAAACTTTTGCATACTTTTAGCAATATCATCACTTTGAGCTACAAGGTGTAAATGCTTTTCAAGTATGACATATGAAAAAATAGTCAAATTATCACTCTTTTGTAAGTGGCTAAGGCTATCTATAACAATTTGTACGCTTTATTGCTTAGTAAATATAGGTAACCAATGCAATATTGTACAAGTTAAAAAATGTGGATGTGTTGGTTCATAAAGCTTATTTCTGCTTCTTTCCATGTTTTAAGTTTATCATTTTATTGGTTATAGGGGCTTTGTTTTGTTATTGTGATTCCTATAGGCGTTCCACAACTGGAGTTGTGGAACGAGGAAAATACACCAACTGTCGTTAAAGAAGCATTAGAAAAGGTTACAAATAAGATGATTGATAAATGAAGTAATGAGAAAATAGGAACTACGATACAAGCCCAAAGAAAGGAGCTTTACAGCTTAAAATAAATGGAACAAAAGTGGGATAGTAAGGAGGACTTAAAGAGTGCTTAAACTGCAAATCCCACGACTGACCCCTATGTTGGTCTATGTTGCCTATGTGCTATATAACAGCAAAAGTTGTTTTTAATAATTTATAATGTTATATATTAATATAAAAAGTTGTATACTTCAATCGAAAGACAATTATTGAAAAAAGGAATAGATCATGTGTACTAAAGAGAGATGTTCGAAATGTGTTATCCCTCGATCAGCTAATAGTATTGAATTTGACGACAAAGGTTAGTGTGAAATATGTAATAATGATTTAGGTGTAACAGTAGATACGAATTTTGAAGAAAATATTAAAAATCATATAGATGAAATTAAACGAAGAGGAGAAGGTCGTTCTTACGATTGTTTAGTTGGACTTAGTGGAGGGCGTGATAGTGCATATCTTTTATATACATTAGTTAAAAAACATAATTTAAGATGTATTGCTGCATATTATAAGACACCATTTACTCCTGAGGTAGTTGATGAAAACGTTAATATGTTAACAAAAAAATTAAATGTACCTTTGATAGAAATGAATATCTCCAAAGAAAATCATAAAAAGGTTACTAAAAAAATGATGTTATTATGGATAAAAAAACCAAATAATATTATTGCAAATCTTGCATGTGCTGCCTGTAAGCAGGTTAATCGTGAAATTTATAAAATTGCTAAAAAAAATAATATTGCCTATATTGTTTATGGTGGAAACAAACTTGAAACTTTTCAGATTGGTGTTGCACAATCTAAGAAATCTAAAATAAATGAATTAAAAGAAGTGAGTTCAATAGAAAGAATTAAGCAAACACTTAGAGTTGCACAACATGGAGCATCTATTTTATTTAAAGAACCAAAATTATTGTTAGATTTTCCAGTATTGTTTAAGGCTAGTATCCTTTATTTGAATCCTCATACACCATATCTTAGAATACGTTATTCAAATATTAAAATGATGGAATATTATTACATTGCAGGATATAATGAAAATGATGTTATTAAATTTTTATCTGATGTAGGTTGGAAAATACCAAAGAATTGTAATTCTACATGGCGTGCTGATTGTTCTTTTAATGAATTAAAAAATTATATGTTTAAAAAAGAGGCAGGTTTAACTTATATAGATGCATATCTAAGTAATATGATAAGAATAGGTGTTCTAACTAAAGAAGAAGCATTAAAGCGTATAAAAGTTGAAGGAAAAATATCTCAAGATAGAATAAAAGAAGTTTGTAGTATTCTTGAAATACCTGTTGAATCATTTACTTAACTGAGCTTATAAAGAAGTATCTTTTCATCGTTCACAACTCCAGTTGTGGAATGCCTATTGGAATTACAACTCATCATAACCTCTCTACTTTCAACAAACCCTCGACACCCTTATAATCTCTTGCACTAGAGTATCATTAACATGTATCTGAAACAATAGAAAATTATTTTAAATAATATTAAACAATACTATGATATAATGCTGTTATGAAAAAATATATCCAACTTCGCGACTATGCAAAAAACCATTCAGTAACATATAGAACAGCATGGAATAGATTTAACGCAGGTAAGATTCCAAATAGCTTTAAAGATGAGAATAATAATATTTTAGTTGAAGTAATTAATGAAAAAGAGATTGATTACTTAAAAGTTGCAATATATGTAAGAGTGTCAAGCAATAAAAACAGAGCAAATTTAGATACACAAGCAACTAGATTAAAAGAATATTCAATGGCTAGAGGGTATCAAATTGTAGAAGTAGTCAAAGAGGTTGGAAGTGGAGTTAACGATAATCGAAAAAAA
>JALUKJ010000358.1 GCA_027056615.1 Campylobacteraceae bacterium
ATGATATAAAGTTAGAAGAATTAAAAGCAAGAGAAGAAGAAAAAAACGAAGTTATAAAACAACTTGAGATAAAAAGAGAAACAATTGTTTCAGATATAGAGACAAAAGAGAGTAGCATTGAAGAATTAATTCAAAAGATAGAAGAGTTAAGAGAGATTTTAAAGGATGAGGAGCAATTAATGGGGAAGAAATTAGAAAAATTAAGAACATATATAAAAGATAAAGCAGATACTCTTTTAGATTTAGAATTTATAGATAAAGAAGAATACAATAATCTACTGATGATTAATGAAGAAGAGGAGATAAATGAAAAGTTTGTAGATTTTGAACAAGATTTATTGGCTGATAAACAAATAGCAATATCTCATATACAAGCTTATCTCTTTGAACAAGATATTATTTACCCAAGATATATTTTAGAAGATTTTTTTGCACTGATTCAGACTAATGATTTAATAATTTTAGCAGGAGAATCAGGTTCTGGAAAAACAAATCTTGTTAAGTCATTTGCTAAAGCAATTGGAGGAAAATCATTCATTATACCCGTAAAACCTAATTGGACAAGTTCAGAAGATTTATTGGGATATTACAATCCTCTTGAAAAAAAGTATTTAGCAACACCTTTTTTAGAAGCCCTTTTGGAAGCTAAGGAGAATCCTAAAATTCCTTATTTTATCTGTCTTGATGAGATGAACTTAGCTAGAGTTGAATACTATTTTGCAGATTTCTTGTCACTATTGGAGGAGCGAGGAGAACAGCCTGAGATTAAACTTTATTCTGAAGATGAGTCAGCTCATATATTATCTGAATTTAAAAATGTCATGGATACGATAGAGTATACAAAAGAGAAGTATAAGAAAAAAAATATTATTAACTTTATTCAACTACTCCAAGATGAAGAGATAAATAAAGAACTAACTAGAATATTTGGATTTTCAGATAAAGACTCACTTATTAAATATCATACTGATTTACGACGAATGTTAGGTGGTATTTTAAATACACCATCATCTATTATATTCCCTAAAAATGTAAGAATTATTGGAGCAATTAACATTGATGAAACTACACATTATTTATCTCCTAAAATTTTAGATAGAGCTCACATTATGAAGTTTGATAGTCCTTTACTTCAAGACTGGACAAAAATAGCTGATGAAATAGAAGATGTAGCTCACAAAGAGTTGAAAATTAAATTTAAAATAGATGATTTAGGAGAAAGAGAAGCATATCTTTCATATAATAGAGAAGATGAGTTTTGTAAAATTATTACTGATATGACAAAGAAATATTTTAGTCCTTTAGGGGTAGAAGTTGGATTGAGAACCATTAGGCAAGGGTTAAATTATCAGAAAATATTTATAGAGCAAGGGTCAAATAAGGATTTGGTTCTTAATAATTTTTTCTTGCATAAGATACTTCCTAAGATGACTTTTGATGGGAATAAACAGGTTAATAATGAAGACAAAAAAGATTTACTAGGTAGGTTAAATATAAATTTACAAGAGCATATTAATCAAGACTTAGTAAAAGAAAAAAGTATAAATGTAATAGATGAATTGAAAGATATAATTAAAGTATCTGATAGTAATGATGGTATTGTTAACTATTGGGCATAAGTATAGATGAAAGCAATATTTGAAGCAAAATATATAGCAATCAAATGGTATGATAAGAATAGAGTTGAGAAAATTGATGAAGCTATTCTTCCTATTTCTATTGAAATTGAGAATGATATTACCTATTCTATGGAGCTACAAACTTATACTAGAATAGAAAATGGATTAGATGGTCAAGTCGCATTTCATTTATTAGACAGTGAAAGCATGATTGAGCCATATTTTTTAGATGCTTCAAATAGTAAAGTTCCATTGCTTAAAATTACTGACCCAAAAACAGGTAAAATTTGGTGGATAGAAGATGGTAAATGGTCAAAAAAATATAAATATAGAGGTTCTATATTATGGAATCATACAGGAGAAACTAAAGTAAAATTTGGAGATATAACTTGTAATATAGATGTCCGAGCAAACTCTTTTACAAAAGAGCAATTAGATTTATATTTAAATAATTTTAGAAATGATTTTTGGTATTTGATTCTTCAAAATAATAGTCTTACTCAGGGAGATGCAAAAAATAAAAAAGTTAAACTTTTAGGGCATGTCTCCTAGCCCCAAAAAAGTACTTAACACTTTCACCCCCTAAAAAAAGCCAATACTCCCCCCTTACCACCCAAGGCAATCAAAAAAATAACAGTGAAATA
>JALUKJ010000359.1 GCA_027056615.1 Campylobacteraceae bacterium
CCCAAAAAAAGGTCTGTTTAAACGACTGCTTTTTGTTGTTGGCATAGTATTTGGTATTGACCCCATTGCTAATGACAAACAACTGCACATAGTTAAAGAGTGCCGAGTTCGACCCATAAGAGTGACGCTGATAACGGTTAATCTGATTAAACGCCTCTTTTAGCTCCAAGCCACGCCGTTTAAGTTCTATCTGCACCAATGGCAAACCGTTAATGAGTAGCGTTACATCATATCGGTTCTTATAAACCCCCTCCACGCTCACTTGGCTTGTCACTTGAAACTCATTTTGACACCAGTGTTCAGAGTTTAAAAACTCTATATATTTGGTCGTACCATCGTCACAAGTGAGCGAAAATCTGTCTCTTAAGAGTTTGGCTTTTTCAAATACAGAGCCTTTGTTCAGGTAGTTGAGTACACGTTTAAACTCTTGGTCACTAAGCGTCGTGTTGTTGTGGATTTCTAGTTGGGTTTTTAGGTTAGCCTCTAGGGCTTTGTCGTCTTTTATGGTTACAGGTGTGTATTTTAATTGTATGAGTTGTTCTATTAGATTTTGCTCTAGTGTGGCTTCGCTTTGTGTTCCCATTTTATTCCCCAAAATGTTGTTTTGAATATTATAGCATAATCGTTAAAATCAAATTATTTTATATTGAAATATTGGGAACGAGTCAAATTTTACATAGCTAACCGTTTAGAAATCTCAATGTCTTTTAACAATAGAGCATTAATTATACTACTCAAAGAAAAGTCATTATCTTTATTTTTTACTCTTTTTAAAAAGAATTTTTTAACCTCATCATCTAAATATATAGGAATATCAAGCTCCTCTAAAGGTACATAAAATTTTCCTTGTTCTGCATTTGTAAAATCGTATTCTTCTTTCATTGTGGACACCTCCTTTGGTATGCTTGTTTTTCTTTTTGGCTCTCGTTCCAAACGTCCTCGTTGGGAACAAGTAAATGTTGTTTTGAATATTATAGCATAATCGTCAAATTCAAATCATTCATACCAATATATTGGAAACGGCGTAGGGTGTTGTCCCCGACAACACCGTCAAATGGAAACATCTCTCTGTTTCACGATTTGATTTTTTTATTATGCCTATTTGGTTTTGACGGTGTAGTCGGGGACTACACCCTACGCGTACCCAACATTTTCACACAAACATCTGTTGCAACAACCCCTTCTTAAAGCCTTTACTCTCTTCTATTTGTTGGTTTATTTGTTCTATTTTTTTGTCTATGGACGATAGGAAGTTTGCTATTTTTGTTTGTTCGGATAGGCAAGGGTCTGGGAATTTTATTTTTTTCAAACTACTTTTAGGTAACTGTTTTAATGCTGAACCTGTTTGAAATTTTTTAAATTGATTTATACCTTCTTGTGAAGCTAAATATTGAAGTAAATAAAAAGAATTTAAACTTTCATTACATCTTAATAGACATATTTGTGCATTAATATTTGCATTATTAAATTCTTGTTTCACATATGCTAACATGCCAATATCTCCTCTAGTTGTTACTAAAATATCATTTGTTTGAAGATGTCCACTAGTTAAAAGATTATGCAATTTTTCATCTATATATTTCATATCATTCCAAATTAGTGTCAAATTCTTAATATTATTTGCACGTATAAAGGGAATACCACTTAATTTCATTTCATTAGCTTTTGGATACATTTCACCATAATTTCCATCTGATATATAAATACCAACCTCCCCCAACTTCCTCTCAACCCAATCCCCATAAACCTCACCATTCTCATCTCGAAACCGTATCTCCTGAGAAAAAATCTTCTGCATTATCCCTTTTTTATAAGCCACTAAAAGCTTCTCTTTTTTTGTTAGTTGTTCTATTTTTTGGTCTATTGATGTTAGGAAGTTTGCTATTTTTTGTTGTTCATTAAATAGAGGAAGTGAAATTTTGATTTTTTCAATAGTTTTTTTTGATAAACTAGGAACACCTGAAGCTTCATTATACTTTTTCCAATTAATTCTTTGAAACAATAAATAAACAAATCTTGGAATTGTATTATTGAACGAATGTGTAAAAAACAAAGTATCTACAGTCCAAAACTTTCCTGAAAGAAACATAGGTTTATCTATTGTTCCGTTCATAAATATCTATAGAAAACTATATGTTAGCAAAATTATATAATCTTCGATATTTTTCAACGTTTGTAGGTACTTTATGGGCTAATTAAAGCTTATTACAAGTTCTTTTTGCAGAAATCTTGCTCCCTACTTTATCTCCCTAACCTATCGTA
>JALUKJ010000360.1 GCA_027056615.1 Campylobacteraceae bacterium
TTTAATTAGCCCATAAAGTACCTACAAACGTTGAAAAGTATCGAAGGTTATATAATTTTGCTAACATATAGTTTTCTATAGATATTTATGAACGGTTGTAAAATGATAAATGAATCTATATTTGATGATATTAAACAGATTAATGGCTATCTTGGTATTGGTATTAGTCAATATACAGGAGAGCTTCTTCTTTTTGACAAAGCAAATGATAAGATAAATTTAGAAGAGACATCAATTATATTTAATGATGTTTTTAGAAGTTCACATGCTCTCTCAAAAAAGCTTTCATTAGGAAATACTAAGATGATGGAGATTACAACAGAAAATTCTAAAATATTAATGGCTTGTTCAGGAGAAGATTCCCCTATACATCTTCATGTTTTTACTATTTTTAAAAATGATGGAAATGTAGCATTAGCAAAAATGGTTTTACCTAAAATTTTAAATAAATCTGTTTCTGGACTCTCTTAATACCTGCAACTAAAGTTACAGGTAGTTTATCTCAAATTCCAAAATGGTTTACAGCACCATGACCTTTACCTAAGTATTTATTTTTCCCATCAATAAGTGCTTGGTTAAGATATGCACACCCTTTGATGGTTGCCTCCTCTAAACTATCTCCTAAACAGATAAATGTTGCAATGGCAGATGACAAACTACAACCTGTTCCATGAGTATTGATAGTATCTACAGCTCTGTTTTGAATAGTTGTTATCTTTTTAGTTTTGTAGTTGTAGAGGGTATCGGTCATAAGGTCTGTAAACTCTAAGTGACCACCTTTAAGTAAAACAGAAGTTTTGTATTTTTCACCTAACTCTTTAGCCGATTTTTTTACATTTTTTAACTCTATTGGATATTTTATAAGTAGTTCTGCCTCTGGAATATTTGGGGTCATAAGTAATACAGATGGAAGAAATTCTTTTAAACTCTCTATTGCATTTTGATTAAGTAATGGATTACCTGATGAAGCTATCATAACAGGGTCTAATATAATATTTTTAATATTGTATTTAGCTAAAGTATTTTTAACTACTTCTATAACTTCACTAGAGTGCAACATACCAATTTTTACAGTACCAAACTCTATATCATCTAAAACAGCTTCAAGTTGTTGGACAATATGAGCTATAGGAATTGGGTGAATATCTCTTACACCTTGTGTATTTTGGGCTGTTGAGGCTGTTATGACTGAGGCAGAGTAAGCTCCATTAGCAGAGATAGTTTTAATGTCAGCTTGAATACCAGCTCCACCACTTGAATCAGAACCTGCAATAGTTAGAACACTTTTATATGGTATTTTTCTCATAATAGATTTACTTTTTTCATATGATAACTAATTTAATCTAAAATAGTATTATTAACATTGAGGTACTTATCACTCCCTAAGCCCCAACAAAACAGTCTCACACTCTTCAAGCCCAAAAGCAACAGCCTCTTTCTTCCTTGAAAGAGTGGCAATCTTGCCACTATCACTACTTTGTATAGAGACTTTTACTCCATTTTTAAACTCTTCAATTTTATAAACCTTAAATCTCATATTTTCTAAAACAATACTCAACCCAAGATAACGCTCATTTAACTCCTCTATTGTGGGCTTTTTTGTAAAATCTACTACTTTTCCTATTTGGTCTCTGTTGTTGTAGAGATATTTCCAAAAATCATTAACTTGAACAGGATTTTTAACTTGTATAACTTCGCCTGATGGGGTTGAAATGCTCAATTTGTTGTAGCTGTTAATGTAAAATTTAGTCTCTTTGACCCAACCTTTTACACCATTACAGATTGGTTCAGATGTCTCTCCAAACTCTTTAGTTACGGTTTCTATTAGCTCTGTAAAGCCTAAATTGTCGTATTTGGTACTACTATCTAAAGCCTCTTCTATGAGTTGTTCCTCTTCTGAATCTACAGCTTTAAGATTTTTCATCTGCTCTTTAAGCTCATTAATCTCTTCTTGTAGATTTTTTATGATTTGTTTTTCACTGGCTTTATAGTAACTTGCATTGTACTCTAAGCCCTTAGGCAAAACAGCAATGCCTCTAACACGAGCATTTCCCCAAGAGGGAACTGTTATCATCTCAACTTCAATAAGCTCCATTGCTTTTAGTACTCGAAGTGACTCTTCTAGTGTCTTTTCGCTTATTTGTGGTAAATCTTGATGAAATTTTTTATTGGTAAGTGCAAAAAAAGAGCCAACTTTTGTTGCCCACATCATGGAGTTAATAATATATGCCATAATATCAACTTGGGTGTGGG
>JALUKJ010000361.1 GCA_027056615.1 Campylobacteraceae bacterium
AGCTAAATAGTAATCCTAATGTTGCTACACCACTCATTGGGTAAAATATCATATAGAGTGCTACACCAATAAGTAGTAGACTCTTAAGCCAACCTGCCCAATCTTTACGGTTACTTATCCATGTTAAAGTTGCTGAACTCACTCCTGCAAAAAGCATAAGATAAGTAACAAAAATCAAAGTTCCTAATGTCATAAAGGTTGGAAAGAAGATTCCAATAGCTCCTAAAATAATAAAGAGGAAACCTCCTATTTTTGCATATTTTTTAAACTTATCAAGTATATCTTTATCAAGATTCATTTGAAGTGTTGAATTAATCCACATTGTTTATCCTTTTTTTAATCTATGAATATATTTTTTATATTCATAGAAAAATTATATCTTGTCAGATTAGGTTTTAAATGCTCCTAAAGTAGCAAAGGGTTTATTTGATTGTTTTATTTTCATCTTTTTTTGCTTCACTTAAAAATTTTCCTGTATCTTTACGTGCTTTAACAGCCTCTTTTTGTTCATATTTCTTTACCTCTTTTTTAGCTTTTTCTACTTTATTTTTATGCACCAATGATACAAAATCTTCTTTGAGTTTGTCATAAAGTTTTTCAACTACATTTTTTCCTTTAATCTCTTTTTCTATGGCATTAATAGAGTCAACAAGTGCTTTGTATTCTGGTGAGTGCTTACTTGTATAGCCAAGAAGATTTGCTCTCTCTAGCTCCTCTTTTGCTCCATCTAAAAGTTTGGTTGCTTCCTCTTTTTTACTTTTGTCTAAACTTGACGCATCAGCAATTAAATCTTGAGCTTTTAACAACGGCAATGGAATAACAGCATTTTCAACAAGGAAAGTATTGTATGCTTCTGCCATAATAATTATTGCTCCTTTAGTGTCACCTTTGTTGAGTGCTTTTAAAGCATCTTTTGTGGCTATTGGAAAAACTTTCATGGGTAAAGAGACTGTTTCAATATCCATCTCATCTCTTAGAGGAGTTAATACTGCTCTTGCTTCATTTAATTTATAGTTAGTCAATAACTCTTGTGCTTCTGTTAAGGTGTGCTGAATCTCTTTGGCTGAAGAAAGAGTTTCAAATACAGCAATTTGCTCATCTAACGGTACAATATCTAAAGCAGGGTTATTTTTAAGAGCTAAGTCAAATTTTTCAGTAGCTATCTTAAGTTGTTTTTTTGCTTCATCTACTTTTTTATGTTGTAAACTTTGCATAGCAAGAGAACTTGCATTAAGTGCTTCTTCAATCTCTTTAGGAGCTTTTTTAAAGTTTTTTTTGTTTTGTGTTATCTGTTGTTTTACCAATGTTTTGGTATCTGTTTTGGCTTGTAACATGGTGGTACTAAAAAGTAATCCAGCTGTTAATGTTGAGAGTAAAAGTGTTTTTTTCATTTTTTTTCCTTTAAATTTTATATTTGGATAAGAGAAGTATAACAGCCAAAGATTAACGGTTAACTAATTAGTTGGTTAATAATATGTTAATTTTTATGTTTCTATAATATTAAGAAGAAAAAAAGTCTATTTTGGGTTGAACAATTAACTTTACTTGATAATTCTAGTAGCTTTTACAAACAATCTACTATATCTGCTCTTACTAAAAGAGCTAATAATAATGCCTTTTCTTTTTGAAGCAGCATGAATAAATTTATCATCACCCAAATACATACCTACATGTGTAACAGGAATATTTCTTGATTTGTCGGTAAGAAAAAAGAGTAGGTCACCTTTTTTTAGTTCGAATCTGCTTACCTCTTTACCTACTTTAGATTGCTGATAGGCTGTTCTTGGAATGGAAACACCCTCTTTTTTATAGATATACTGCATATAACCAGAGCAGTCAAAACCACCTGGAACTGTTCCTCCCCAGACATAATTTTCACCAAGATGCTTTTTAGCATTTTTTAGTATATTTTCTTTATTGTATCCTAGTGCTGATTCAGTAAGATTGTTTCTTCTCTCTTCAAGGCTATCTAGTTTACTTATAAGTTTGTTTTGTTCTTTTTTAAATTCATTTGATTTTTTTGTTTTTGATAGTTTATCTAGCTCTTTTAAAATATTGCTCATCTCTTTTAATGATTTGTCTTCATCAAAATAAGAGTTTTTAACATGAGTAACATGTTTACCTTTTATAACTTTTCCATCTTTATCTTTTATAACAAAGACATTATTAGGGATGGAGAATAGAAATGTAGGTACGATAACAATAAAAAAGATAAGTGTTTTATGACCAATCATTTTATACCTTGTGATAAT
>JALUKJ010000362.1 GCA_027056615.1 Campylobacteraceae bacterium
TATACAATCAAAAGAGATAACTACTATAAAAATAAACTTATTAAATGTTGTGGTTGGGGTAATGATTTTGTTATGAGACTATTTAATAAAAAAATAACCCAGTTCAACAATAATAAAGTACATGAGAGTCTGCTTATTAAAAATAAAAATCTAAATATTGTTAAACTAGACAATGTTATGAAACACTACTCTTTTGATAACCCTATAGAGCTTATCAATAAAATGAATCACTACTCTACACTCTATGCCCAAGAGCATAAACATAGAAAAAACTCTTCACCTATAATAGCAGTTAGTAAAGCTATTTTTGCTTTTTTTAAAAACTATATACTACAAAGGGGTATTCTTTGTGGATATGAAGGTATTCTTATTAGTATCTCTAATGCCAATGGTGTTTTTTATAAATATATAAAACTTTACGAAGAGAATAAATCATGAAATCTTCTTTAATAATTACAACATACAATTGGTCAGAAGCTTTAGAGTTGGTACTATTATCTATATTAGAACAGACCGTACTACCTAATGAAATACTTATTGCAGATGATGGAAGTACCTCTAAGACTAAAGAGTTAATAGATAATTATAGACAAAAATTTACTACTCCTTTAATACATATATGGCAAGAAGATAATGGTTTTAGAGCATCAAGCATTAGAAATAAAGCTATTGCTAAAGCAAATGGAGATTATATTATATTGATTGATGGAGATATGATTTTAAATAGATATTTTATAGAAGACCATCTAAAAAATGCTAAAAAAAACTATTTTATACAAGGTGGAAGAGTTCTACTTTCAAAAAAGAAAAGTACTAAAGTTATTCAACATAAACAGATAAAATTTTTTTCTTTAGAGAAAGGTTTACAAAATAGAAAAAATAGTATCCACTCAACAATAGTTTCAAATATCTTTTCTAACCAAAAAAAGACTCTAAAGGGAATAAAAACTTGTAATTTTTCTTTTTTTAAAAAAGATGCTCTCTTGGTTAATGGATTTAATGAATCCTTTATTGGTTGGGGAAGAGAAGATAGTGAATTTGTTGCAAGATTATATAACAATGGAGTCAATCGACAAACTATTAAATTTAATTGTATTGCCTATCATATATGGCATAATGAAAATAGTAGAAAAAATTTATCTAATAACGATAAATTACTTGAATTGACGATTGAGAAGAGACTAAAGTGGTGTGATAATGGAATAGATAAATAT
Source organism: Campylobacteraceae bacterium (assembly GCA_027056615.1). Lineage (GTDB taxonomy): Bacteria > Campylobacterota > Campylobacteria > Campylobacterales > Sulfurovaceae > UBA1140. The sequence continues at coordinate 1,215 of JALUKJ010000362.1, forward strand.
TTAAAGGCAGAAAATGAAAGTTAGTGGTTTTACATTTTTAAGAAATGGTCAGATGTTGGGTTACCCTTTTAAAGAGTCAATACTCTCTATATTACCTATTGTTGATGAGTTTATTATTGCTTTAGGGGAATGTGAAGATAACACAGAAGCAATAATTAAAGAGATTAACTCTAAAAAAATTAAAATTATCCATACCCAATGGAATGAAAAAATGCAAGATAGAGGTTATGTGTATGGACAACAAAAGATGGTTGCACAATTTAACTGCTCTGGAGATTGGGCATTTTATTTAGAAGCAGATGAAGTACTTCATGAAGATGATTTAGAAAATATTAAAGCTACCATGGAAAAATATAAAGATGATAATGACGTTGAAGCTCTTGTTTTTGATTATATTCATTTCTATGGCAATAAAAACAGCTATTTAGACTCTACAGGATGGTATAGAGAAGAGTGTAGAATTATTAAAAATTCTATTAGAACCATTGCACCAGATGGACTTTTTTGGGTTGTTTTAGATAAAAATAAAAGGGGTAGGTATCCAAAAGCTGTTAAATTAAATGCATCAATGTATCACTACGGTTGGGTTCGCAATGAAGAGCAGATGAATTTAAAACTACAAAAGGTACAAAAGTATTGGAAACATACTCATAAAAAAGTAGATTATACTCAATTTGATGGTTCTATTATTAAAGAGTTTAAAGGTACACACCCTAAAGTAGTACAAGCATGGCTACCAGAGGCTAAAGGTATTTTTAAAACAGACCCAAACTATAAACTCACAAAAAAAGAGAAGAAACATCGTCTAATTACAAAAATAGAGAAATTATTAAATAAAAATTTAAGTAAAAAACATTTTAAGTTAGTTAAATGAGAATCTTAATAGAAGTTCCAACATGGCTAGGTGATTGCGTTATGGCAACCCCTGCTATTGAGAATATTATAAAAACATACCCCAATGCAAAACTGACTATCTTTGGTTCATTTGTATCAACAGCACTTTTTGAAGAGCATCCAAATGTAGAAAAGATTATTTTAGATGAGAGTAAAAAAGCCCCCTCTCGATTAAAGTGGATTTACCAAATAGCTAAAAGTTTAGGAGAGTTTGATGGGGCTATTACATTTAGGCGTACCTTTTTTTCTAAACTCTTTATATGGTTTAGTAGTGCTAAAACCAAAGGTTATTATAGACGCTATAGTAAAGAAGTAGTTCATCAAGCCATTCGTTATAATGAATTTATAAATAGAACTTTTCATCTTAAGACAGAAGCCCAAGATTTAAAAATTTACTTTGAACCATTTAAGTATGAGAAGCCAACTCTTGGTATTAACCCTGGTGCTTCTTATGGTTCGGCTAAACGTTGGTATCCCCAAAAATTTGCAAAAGTAGCACAAGAGATGAGTAGTATTTACAATATTGTTATCTTTGGAGGTCCTGCTGAGGTAGATATTGCTAAAGACATAGAAGATGAACTTAAAGGTGATAATATAAAATGTACTAACTTAGCAGGAAAAACAACTATTAAAGAGTTATGTCAAAAGATAGGAGGCTTAGAGCTTTTTATTACAGGAGATAGTGGACCTATGCATGTAGCTTCTGCATTTAAAGTACCAACTGTTGCTATTTTTGGACCTACTAAAGTAGAAGAGACTTCACAATGGATGAATCCTAAAGGGGTTATTGTTAAACGCAATATGGAGTGTAGCCCTTGTATGAAACGTACTTGCCCTCTGAAACATCATGAGTGTATGAAACTTATTGAGGCTGAGGATGTTTTAGATGGTGCAATGTCAATTGCACCCTAAGATAACTCATCATCTATAATCTGACACATTGTATGTCCAAAGAGTATATGCATCTCTTGAATACGAGGGGTATTATCTGATGGAACAACTAGATTAATGTCACAAGCATAGTTTAGTTTTCCTCCACCTCTTCCTGAAAAACCTAGAGTAGAAGCACCCATCTCTTTTGCTAGAAGAAGAGCAGAGAGTACATTTAAAGAGTTTCCAGAAGTTGAGATGCCAATAATTAAATCACCCTCATTAACTAAAGCTTCTACTTGTCTATCAAAAACTCTATCATATCCATAGTCATTTCCAATAGCTGTTAATGCAGAGGTATCAGTAGTTATAGCAATAGCAGGAAGTCCTCGTCTCTCTGTCTTGTATCGACCTGTTAATTCGGCTGCTATGTGTTGTGCATCAGATGCTGAGCCACCATTTCCACATAGTAAAATTTTATTTCCTCTTTTTAAGACTTCTACAGCCATTAAAGAAGCTTTCTCTAAATCTTTTTCCATATCTCCTATAATAGCTTGTATGGTTTCTAAATGTTCTTGAAATTCTCTAGCAATAGTTGTTTTCATGACTTTCCTTTATTTTTTCTATTGTTTTTGTGGTACTTTTTCCTTCAATAAAATTTACTAAACGGAGTTTATCAGCAATATCTTGACCGACTACCTCTTTACCTTCATAGTCTCCACCTTTAACTAAAATATGAGGTTTTACAGCTTTTATAAGTTCATAAGGAGTATCTTCATAAAATTTTACTACATAGTCAACAGCTTCTAATGAAGCTAAGATATAAGCTCTATCATCTTCTGTGTTAACAGGTCTTGTTGAACCTTTTAAACGCCTTACACTCTCATCTGAATTGAGTCCTAAAATAAGTACATCACCATAACTCTTTGCCTCTTCTAAGTACTTTACATGCCCTACATGTAAGATGTCAAAACAGCCATTAGTAAAGACAACTTTTTTACCTCGTTTTTTTAACTCTTCACTAAGTAGTGCTATCTCTTGGAGTGATTTAATATGTGAATCAGAAGTAGATTTATTTAAACTTGATTCATACTCTATAATCTCATTAAGTGTTGCCGTGGCTGAACCAATTTTTCCAACCACCACACCAGCAGAGAGATTAGAAAACTTAACAGCTTTGTCAATATCATATCCACACGCTATTGCAAAAGCAAGTGACGCAATCACTGTATCACCTGCACCTGTCACATCATAAACTTCACGTGCAACGGTTGGGTGAGTTCTTAACCCATTATCATAAATAGCAATACCATCTTCACTAAGAGTAATAAGCCCTATTTCTAATGAACAATCACTCTTTAACTTTGTAATTGCCTCTAATAGTGTTGCTTCATCTTGAATATTCACTTTTGATGCTTCAATTGCCTCTTTTTTATTGGGAGTTAAAAGATAGGCTCCTGAATATTTACGATAATCTTCCCCTTTAGGGTCAACTAATACTTTTTTGTTATTAGCATTAGCAATTTCAATAAGCTCCTGTGTAAGTTTGGTTGTTAAAACACCTTTACCATAGTCTGAGAAAATAACAATATCATAAGAAGCAATATTGTCTATAAATTTTTTAATAATCTCTAGTTGAGAACTATTAGAGATATCATCAGTACTCTCTTTATCATAACGAACAACTTGTTGTTGAGAGGCTATAATTCGACTCTTTTTAGAGGTATCTCTTCCCTCTTCAACTACTAAATTTTCAATCTCTACATCAATATTTTCTAACATCTCTTTTAACTCTTCGGCGTTACTATCATGACCAATAACACTTAAAACAGAGACATTAGCACCCAATGCATAGAGGTTATTTATGACATTTCCTGCTCCACCAAGAACAGAGGTCTCTTTTTCAATAGCAACTACTTGCACAGGTGCTTCGGGTGAGATTCTTTCACATTTTCCCCAAAGGTAGTGGTCTATCATAAGGTCACCGATAACTAGGACTTTTGGGTGTTTGTTTTTTAGCTCTATCACTTTTTTCCCTTATTGGTGCGATGGCAATCGCACCCTACAAAACTCGTTCCCAAGCTCCAGCTTGGGAATGCATATTGGAGTTACAATAACAAAATAAAGCCATTGTAACTCCTCTATAAGGTAATCGCACCCTACAGTTCTTCTTCATACATTCTGATAATCTCTGGCAGATAATCTTTAATCCCCTCTTCTAACTCCCACTCAGGCTCGTAACCTAAAAACTCTTTTGACGTTGAGATGTCTGCTTGTGTATGCATTTGATAGCCTGTAAAAGGGTTAGGAAAATAGTCTGTTCCATAGTCTGTTCCCAACTCTTTTTGTAATATATCTGCTATATCTTGAAAACTTCTAGGCTTTGCTGTTCCTACATTGTAAACCCCTGATTTTTTAGCTTCACAAGCTTTAATATTGGCTTGAATAACATCTTTAATATAGACAAAGTCACGTACTATTTTATCACTTCCCTCAAAAAGTCTTGGTGTTTTTCCTGCTAAGATTTGGTGTCCAAACTGAATAACTGTTGAAGATGTTTTATCTTTAAAAAACTCTCTTGCTCCATAGACATTAAAATATTTTAATCCAACAATCTTCATAGATGGGTTCTCTCTCATATAACGGTAAGCAATCATATCCATTGCATATTTAGAGAAACCATAAGGGTTTTCAGGCGACTCTTTTCCTACTGTTTGAGGAGATGGCATAGAACCATAAGTTGCTGCCGATGATGCATAAACCAAAACAGAATTATCTTTTTTCGCTTTTTCTAAAAAGTAGTAAAAGGAGTTTACATTAGTCTGCATAACTATCTCTTGGTCATAGACTCTTGTATCTGAAATAGCAGCTTCATGAAAAATATAGTCAAATCTATAGTCATCTAAAAGAGCTAAATCTTTGTCTGAATTAAGATTGCCACAAACGGTATCGCCCTTATATCCAATTAAATTTTTATAATGTCCAAAGCTCTGTAAGTTACCATTTGAAAAGGTAGATTCAGAGCGAAATCTATCAAATATAACAATATTAGCTTCAGGGAAATTATCTTGAAAATAGAATGCTAAATTAGAGCCAATAAACCCTGCTCCACCTGTAATTAGAATTGTTTTATTGTTAAAGTCAATGTTATTGTATTTCATGGAGCGATTATATCCTTATTTTTTTCTAAAAACTCTTTACACTCTAAAATTGTTTTAAAAGTATAAGTAGCCTTTTCAATTTTTCTCTCTCCAATAGCAATAGTGTTAGCAATAGTTGCATTGTGTGCCAAATCTATATCGCTCTGTTTGTCGCCAATAAGCCATGATTTTTCTAATATTATATTTTGTTTAGCAAGAATTTCATCAATCATCCCTATTTCAGGTTTACGACAAGAGCATTTCTCTTCAGGAGCATGAGGACAATATTCTACAGATACAATTTCAATCTCTCTTTTTTTAAACTCTTCTAACATCCAAGATGTTAATCTTAAAAAGTCATCTTCACTATAGTAACCTCTACCGATACCCGATTGATTAGTAACGATAAAGAGTAGATAAGCTTTATCTAAAAAGAGTCTTAATAACTCAAAAATTCCTTCTGTAAATATAAAATCTTCTATTTTAGAGACATAACCATGGTCAATGTTAATAATACCATCACGGTCAAGAAAAAGTGCCTTTTGCATCACTCTTCATCAGCCGTCTTCATCTCAACAAATTCATTAAGTATCTCTTGAGCCTCTTTCTCTTCCATCTCACCTGCTTCAATTTCAGCAACAATATCTTTACACTCAGAATGCATCTCTTGAAGGTCTTGAAGCTCCTCTTTATCTGCAATTGAAGCCATTTTAGCCTTTTCTATAAAAGAGAACATCTCATCTATTGCTTCTTCTAAATCAGGGATAATCTCTTGGAGTAAAAAGTTTTTTAGTTTTTCTGAATATGACATAACATACCTTTTTGTTAAATAATAAAGTATTTTAACTAAAAGTTCTATATAGTGGGATTAGAAGAAGAGATAAGGTGAACTACCTCTAGCTAAAGCTAGTACCGTTCACGATAATTTGTTATAAATATTACTCCCATCTTTCTCTCCACGAAACATAGACCATTACTAACCAAATAAAAGTAGAATTTTCAACCATGCCTCTCTTTAAATTATTAACAGTTTTTTGAAGTTCTTCCTCTTTAAAAATAGCATCTTTTTTTAATATAGGACTCTCTAATGCATCAATAGCACTATCTTTTAATTCTCCAAGTAACCAAGATTTTAGAGGAACAGTAAAACCTGCTTTTGGTTTATCGGTTATCTCTGTAGGAATATATTGCTTTAAGATTTCTCGTAGTAGGTATTTCCCCTTTTTCTCTTTATATTTTAGCTTGGCAGGAACTTGTGCTATATATTGGGCTAATCGGTGGTCTAAAAGGGGTTCTCTTCCGACAATAAAAACCTACAAAAATCTATAAAATAGTATTAAGAAATCTATAAATCTTTACTTTGTCGTTTGAGTAGTACTTGACAACTACTCTTTACCT
>JALUKJ010000363.1 GCA_027056615.1 Campylobacteraceae bacterium
AGTGATTGTTATCTGTATTCATGTTTAGATTATAGCAAAAAAAGATAAATCTACATCCCTGCCTTAGATTGTCTAAGTTGACTGTTTTTATAATTATTAAAAATGAAAAAGTGGAGATGCAACCTTTCGGGTGTAAAGTTCAAGATAGATATTTTAAGTATGTGGGGTGTTTTTGGGGTTTGGAATGTGGTGTTTTTAACTGCTTATATATATCTTTACTTTCTACTTGTTTTTACAACTGTGAACAAAACTCACATACTCTTTTTTGTTCATGTTAAAAAAAGTTAAATATTTTATCTTAAATTTACAAAAACCATAAAATCTACTCTATTCCCTAAAAATAGGGGGGGGGTAACCCTTTCCATTTCAAAAAAAACACGCTAATATACTCACGCTATAGATTATTTTTTTACAATAAAAAACAGTTTGTAAATATTTTTATTTGTAGCAATTAAAACAAAAATAAGGAAAGAATATGAATAGTAAGCAGGTGGTACGGCTATCACTCTTAAGTTCTCTACTCATAGTTTTGAATGGTTGTGGCGACGGTTCATCAAACAAGAGTCCAGAGACTCACAATGAGCAAGAGGTAAATAATGCAGGTACAGATAAAAAAGCACCCGTCATTACCCTAAAAGGAGATAGCCAAGTAGATATTATACGAGGTTCATCTTACAAAGAGCTTGGAGCAAAAGCTGTAGATGCTGAGGGAAACCCATTAGAGGTTAAAAAGTCAGGAGATGTAGATACAACTGTACCAGGGAGTTATACTATTGTCTATAGTACAACAGACTCCAAAGGAGCAACAAGTTCCATAGTAAGAACAGTACAAGTACTTGAAATAAATGTAAACGTCAATGTAAATGTTCATAATAATGACACCAATACAACACAACACACCCACCGTAAAAACTACTACTTAGTACCAATCAACAAAAAGAGTACCCAAGTTGCAAATGTAGATTTAATCTCAGGAGAGTTAAATTTAGCTGAACGTGATATTAGCTCAAACAAAGGTGGACTCTCTTTAACAAGACTCTATAGCTCTTATGATGATAAAAACAAAAATGTAGGAACATTTAAAACGAACTATGGAAGTAGATTAGATGCACCTTTAGCTGAGAATATCAAATCTAAAAACTATGAAACCATAGAGTCTGCATGTACCGAGGGTTGGTTTGATATTGATGATAAAGCATTTTTAGGAAAACTAAAAGATACCCAAGCCATCTTTAACCATGTAACTTCACTTTGTGACATCTATGATGATGGTAAACTCTTGGCTTCACTAATGACCAAACATGTAAGAAGTGGAAAGAGTAATAACCTACATACACTAACAAGACCAGATGGAAGTACCTATGTATTCTTTAAAGATGGTCATGAGTGGAAAACCATCTCAAAAACCCCTCTAAAACTAAAAGAGACAGAGACAGGGTTTAAGATTATAAACCTAAATGATGGTATTGAAGAGTATGACCATGAGGGAAAACTACTCTCCATAACAAACATGGGACAAATCACAACCCTAAACTACAGCCCAAGAGGTAAACTCATAAGTATCATCGACCCATTTGGAGAGAAGATAGAGCTTAAGTATAAAAAAGGGTTACTACAAGAGGCAAAATCTTATGATGGAACATCAGTTAAATATAGCTACAACACCAATAAACAGCTAACAAAAGTAACCTATGAAGATGGAACAACAACCACCTATAACTATAATGCTAATGGAGATTTAGAGAGCATTAAAAACAGCAATGGTGTTGTTACAAAAATGCTAACTTATGATGGAGATGGAAAAGTTATTAGCACAGCAGGAGTCAATGGAGCTAATAAAACAGAGTTTGACTACTCCAATGAAAAGACAGTAGTATCACAGGTCACAGGAGATACTGACTACCACTTCAGAGTATTAAACTCAAGATTGTTAGTGACCAAAAGAGTAACCGATGAGGGTGTGAGTACCATTACCTATGACTCTCATGGTTACCCAATACTCTCAACCAACAAATTTGGTGTTGTGACTAAAACCACTTATGATGAAGAGGGACTACTGGTTGCCAAAACTACCAATGCAGACACCCCAGAGCAGAAGATAACCCTAACAAGTTACGATGTAAAGTTTAGAAAACCAACCAAAGTAGTAAAAGATGGTTTGGTAACCTTTTATGATTATGATGATTTAGGACATACCATCAAAAAAGTAGTAGCTACTGTTGTTATGCCAAACAGTGCAAAAACAT
>JALUKJ010000364.1 GCA_027056615.1 Campylobacteraceae bacterium
GTTCTGTTCGTTGTTTTGATTGTTATTTTCTCTGTTCATCTATTTTCTAATTTCCTAATCTTCTTTTACTTTTTATAGACAAGTGTTACCCACTCATCTTTCTCTTTTCTCTCAAGCAACTCTAAGTTGGTATACACCTCAAGCACTTGTTCTTCTTTTTTATCTAAAATACCTGATAAAATTAAAATACCACCTTTTTTGGTAGCACGTTTTAAATCATGCACAATAAATTTTAGAACATCTGCAATAATATTGGCAATCACAACATCATACTCACCAGAAGCTTGGTTGGCTGACCCCTCCCAAAGCTCTTCATACTCTTCACCATTAAGTGCAAAGTTCTTTTCACATGAGTCTACTGAAATAGGGTCAGTATCACAAAGCTCAACAGTTGCACCTAGTTTTCTTGAAGCTAAACCTAAAATTCCTGAACCACACCCTACATCTAACAAACGGTCACCATAGTGAACATAAGTTTCAATAGCTTCTAAACATAAAAAAGTAGTCGCATGATGTCCTGAACCAAATGCCAACGCAGGGTCTATCTTAATATTAATCTTACCCTTTTTTGCTTCATACCAACTTGGATAGATATAAAATTTTCCTGCTTCAATAGGCTCAATAGAGTTCTGATACGAAGCTATCCAATCTTGATTCTCTTTCTGTTCTATTTTATAACTTATCTCAATGGTTCCACCAAGTGTTCCAATGAGTGAGTTAACAGCCTCTTCCACATTAGACAAATCATTTTCAGAACGAACAATAATATGGTTACGACCAATCTCTAATCCATCTCCTGCAATATTTGCTACAAAGTCAGCAATAAACTCAATAAAATCTTCCTCTTTCAAGGTCATTGTCAACTCATAATATTTACTTTGCATTAACAACTCCAAATGCTTCTTCTAAATCAAGTGTTCCTTCATAAAAGGCTTTTCCAACAATTGTTCCATCTATCCCTGCTTCAAGCAGAGCATTAATATCACTCATATCTTTAAGCCCACCACTAGCAATAGTCTCTAAACCAGAAGCCTCTTGAATTTCTTTTGTGAACTCTACATTAACCCCTGTCATCATACCATCACGCCCTACATCAGTACATATAATAGCTTCAACACCACAGTCAGCAAAGGCACGAGCTAAATCAGTAGCCTTCATGTCAGAGGTCTCTGCCCAACCCTCAACAGCCACCATCCCATCAATGGCATCAATACCCACAACAATAGGATATTTAGAAGCCATATCTTTTACAAATTGTGCATTTTTAACAGCAATAGAGCCTAGAATAAGTCTATCTATTCCAAGTTCAAGATACATCTTAATGGTCTCTTCATCACGAATTCCCCCACCAAGTTCTAGCTTTAAATTACAGTTCTCACGTATCTTCTTAATCTGCTCTAAATTCTCAGGCTTACCTGCAAAAGCCCCATTAAGGTCAACCAAGTGAACCCACTCGCTCCCCAACTCTTCAAATCGTTTAGCAACTTGCCATGGTTCATCACTATATATTTTGGCTGAATCCATTAAGCCTTTGCTTAGTCTTACTGCTTTTCCATCTTTTAGGTCTATGGCTGGTAGTATTGTCATTATTGTTCTCCTAATTCTTGTAAAAATTCTTTTAAATTATCCAATATCTCATTATCAAAATCATAAATATCTTTTTTTAAAGAAGCTTCATTATTACACTTCTCTCCTGCTCTTTTTGATTCTCTTTTGGTACAACAATCATATCTTTGATATATCTGTATCCAAAATTTATCAAACTCTTTTTGATTTAACTTTTTATCTGTAGGTAAACACTCTTGCCAAGCACCTAAACAATCAGCTACAGTAGAATCTTCTGATTTCATCTCTTTTAAAACAGTTTCAAGCTCACCATTCCCATCTTTATTTTGAATATAGCAATCAAAAATAACTGTGCGATGTTCTATATTTAATTCATTCATTACTAAATAAATTTTTTCTTGAATTTGTATAGTTCTTTCTTTAACGCCAACTTTATCAGCATCAAAAATAATACCTATTTTGTATATCTCACCTTTTATGATTCTATGAGTTAATGCTCTAAGTCGCTCTTCTAATTTACCAATACCACCCAAACATTCATATTCATCAATTGTACAAATTGGCTCACCAATTTTAATATCTAAATTAATATTTTGAATTAATGCTTCAATAAAATACTTATCATTTTCACTCTCAACAATCAAAATATTACTCATCCTCTAAACTCTCCCTTATGAGC
>JALUKJ010000365.1 GCA_027056615.1 Campylobacteraceae bacterium
CTTTTATCTCTCTTATTTGTTGATAATTTCTCAACATCGGTATTTATTCCATTTTTAAGTAAAAGCTTTTTTATCTCTCTATTATTTTGTCCATAACTATAAGCATTGAATAAACTAGAACCTAGAATATTAGCATTCACATCAACACCTGCATCAATTAATAACTTAACTATTTCAATATTTTCTTGCTGACATGCTTCACCTAGTGCTGTATGTTTAAATCCCCTAGAGCTTTTAGTATTGACATCTGCTCCTAAATCTAATAGCATTTGAACTAATTCTACTTTATTTTTACTACAAGCATGAAATAAAATAGTCTCCCCAAATTCATTTATTTGATTAACATCTGCTCCATTTTCACATAAGAGTTTAACCATTGGAATATTATTCATAAGACAAGCTTCATATACAAATGTATTTCCATCATCGTATTTAATATTTACATCTGCTCCATGTTCAATTAGATATTTAGCTACCTCAATATCTCCAAAATTCATTGAGTTCATCAATGTTAAACTCTTCTCTCTATCCTCAATATTTAGCTCTTTTAACTCTTCAATTCTTTTAGAAAAAGAGTCTTGACTTCTTGTACAGAATCCTAATAAAGGCATATCATGAAGTCTTTCTTTGTTAATATCTACACCATATTTTATAAATAGTTTAGCTATATCAAATTTATTTTTTTCAAAATTAGAGAATAGAGTCCCCATATCTTTTTTCATATCAAAGGTCATTAACTCAAATAATTTTTCTGTCATCATTAAAAGCATTCCAAATAAACTTTTTCCTCCTAATTTAACATTAGGATTTGCACCATTTTGTAATAATAGCTCCACTGTTTCTAAGTCTCCTACTAAAGAAGCCATAAATAAAATTGGCATTCCCTCAATAAGAACATTAACGTCAGCACCATTTTTTATTAATAAACGTAAAGTTTCGTCTTTATTTTTTCTAAGTTTCTCTAGGTATTTTTCAGGGTGATGCTTTTTCATATATTCATAGCCAAACTCTGAGCCTATAAATAATATAGAGAATAGAGGAGTCATTGTATTTTCAGATGTTAGTACAGGATTAACATTAGCACCATAGTCTAGGGCGAGTTGAATTAGTTTAATATCAGTAAAGATGACCATCCGTGTAAAAATAGTTATATCATCGTATATATAATTTACATCAGCACCATATTCAAGTAATAATTTTACCATATCAAAAGTATTTGCTTCAATTACACCTAAAAAATTTTCTTCATTTTGCTCAATATAATCTAATAATGGAGTATATCCTTCATTATCTTTAGCGTTAATATTTGCTCCTCTATCTAAGAGAAGTTTTGTTAATTCTAAATTAGAGTTATAAATTGCAGAAAATAATGGAGTAGCACCTTCATCATCTTTAGCTTCAATATTTGCTCCTCTGTCTAAAAAAAGTTTTGTTAATTCTAAATTAGAGGTATAAATTGCATAAGATAATAGAGTAGTGCCTTCATTATCTTTAGCTTCAATATCAGCTCCTTTATCTAAAAGAAGTTCCACTAACTCTATATCTTGCTTTTCTACGGCTTCGCTCAAAAGTTCTGCTAGGTTTTCCATATTAAATATTCCTTCTTTTTATATTAATATTATATCTTAAAAAATAGACATATTATGTCTAAGTCTAAATTAATATAGATGTTTTATATGGACAAAATATGACCATAACTTCAACTATACTTCCCTTATCACACACCAAAGGAACAGAAATGAACTTACAAGAGACATTAAAATATTACGGTATCACTTCAATTTGGCATTTTACAGATATGAGTAATTTAGCTTCTATCGAAAAAAATGGTTTACTATCACTAGATTTGCTTACTCAACAAAAAATTGATGTTTCTTGTTTTGGAGGAGATGAATTGAGCCATAACTTAGATAGAAAAAAAGGTCTTGACAAATTTGTACATTTGTCTATAATTCGTGACCATCCAATGCAATATGTTAAAGTCAGAGATGGAGTTATCAAAAATCCTATTTGGTTGGAAATAGAGACTTCTGTTCTCTTTGAGAATGAAAGTGGTTGTTGTAGTGAATTAGCTAATGCTTCATCTGCACAATGTTATAGAATTGAGGATTTAGCTAAAGTTGTTGATTTAAAAACGCTTCTAAATCATCCTCATTGGAGTGAACCAGTTAGAAAATCTCAACTTATCGTAGCCAATAAGATTGACTACTCAAAAATCAAAGGAGTACACCATGGCTAACAG
>JALUKJ010000366.1 GCA_027056615.1 Campylobacteraceae bacterium
TAATCAAAATAAACAATTTATAATATTATTATAGTCTAAAGGAGTTAATGATGATAAATAGTAGCAATTATCGAGGAATAAGAGGAATATTACTCTTTTTATTTCTATTTACTATAAATATTTATGCTCAAATTGAGTTTTCAAACTTAGATATCAATTCTAATGTATCAAAAAAAATGAGTAAAAGTTCTATTATTATGTCAAAATCTAGTTCAAAAGGAATTAGCTTAGGCGATTATGTTTGGTTTGACCATAATTTAAATGGTATTCAGGATAAAGGAGAAATTGGACTAGCTAATGTTAAGATAAAACTTTTTAATACATCTGATTGTTCAGGCACTTCTATTAAAGAGACATTAACATCTAATTTAGGATATTATCAGTTTGATAATCTATCTCCAACTATAGATGAGTATTGTATAGCTGTTGAGTATCCAGACTATTGGACAGCAACAAAAGCAAAGCAAGGTGATTCTAATCTTGATTCAAATGTGATTGAGTCGGTTAAAGGAGTAGGAAAGATTAAGCATGTCTTTGTAAGTTACACTGATAATAGTTTAGATATAGGACTACATCATAAAGATAAAAATTGTCAATCTTTTGAGTTAGAACTAGGAGCTATAGGTAAGTTTGGTTATGATAACTCATGGGGAGTTAAACCATGGTTAGAGGTAGAGTTTAACAATTTTGTTGCACATGGATTTTGTAATGAGTATCATAATGGTGGACCAAAAGTAGGAGACAAATATGTAGTTCATTATAAAGATAGACTTGGTTTTACAGAGTTACAACATGATAAACTATCAAGAGCATTTCGATTTGCAAGTGACCCAGAGGTAATAGCTCTTTTTGAGAAAAGATTTAGTAAAACAGAGAGTTACTATTGGATTGAGATTTTTCATAATATTTTTATTTGGTACAGTACTGATTGGAACTACTCTTTAAAGAAAGTTGATAACTTTATTGAAGAGAATGATTGGTTTAAAAAATTAACTGCTAAAGAGAAATCTACCCTAAAAGATATAGCTCACCTTATTGTCAATAAGATTGAGGGTACTAATGGTAAAACTCAGTATAAACCAATGAAAGTTTACTATCTTTGGAATGAAAGCTCAGATAAGCGTCAAGATGCTATTGTTCCTGAGACATTTTTAATTCCAAATTTAAAAGCATGTAGTAATAATAGTGACCCTCTTCTAAAAGTTAAACTTGGAGATAAAGTTTGGTTAGATAGTAATAAAAATGGAAAACAGGATTCTAATGAAGTTGGAATACAAGGTATTAAAGTTGAGCTTTATGATGCTAATGGAAAAGTTATCTCCTCTACGTTAACTAATAAACAAGGTTTTTATAGTTTTAGTGATTTGGATATTGGAGAGTATAGTGTTAAATTTATTAAAAAAGCAGGATACTCATTTACAACAAAGAAAGCAACTGGAGTAAGTAGTTCTCTTAATTCAGATGCAGATATTTCCACAGGAATGACAGATTCTTTTTTCTTAGATGGTGATAAGTTAGATATAGATGCAGGTATGTATGTTACTCCTCAACCAAGTATTGATATTGTAAAAACTACTAATGGAGGTAATGTTTCTAATATTATTGTGGGAGACACCATTACTTGGAGTTATTTAGTTAAAAACAGTGGAAATACTATTATTAATAGTATTAAAGTAACTGATGATAAAGAGGGTGTAGTAGCTTGTGGTAATGATACACTTAATCCTTCTGGGAGTATGACTTGTACTAAAGTTGGTGTAGCTATTTTAGGTTCTTATAAAAATATAGGAAAAGTAGAAGGTATTGCTCCTAATGGTCATAAAGTAACTTCTAAAGGTGAAAGCTCTTATATTGGACATGAAGCACCTATTCAGTTAGGGAGTATTGGTGATTATGTTTGGCTAGATAGTAATCGAAATGGTATTCAAGATGTAGGTGAGTTGCCATTAAGTAAGGTGGTTGTAGAACTTTTTGATGAACATAATAAACCTATAAAATCTATACATACTAATAGTAGTGGAAAATATGAATTTAAAGATATATCTGCTGGTAAATACTATATAAAATTCAGTGTTCCAAGTGCCTATAGTGTTACTAAAAAATCCCAAGGTAGTGATAATACAAAAGATTCAGATGCTAATAGTAATGGTAAAACAGTACTATTTAATCTAGTTGCAGGAGAAAATAGAACCGATATTGACTTAGGACTTTATCCCAAATTAGCAAATCTTGGAGATAGAGTTTGGTTTGATATTAATGCTAATGGTATTCAAGATAGTAATGAAAAAAGAGGGGTTGCAGGAGTAACAGTTAAACTCTATAGTGAAGCAAATAGATTAATAGCAACAACTAAGACAACAAGTAATGGACAGTATATCTTTAGAAAGTTAACTCCTGGAAATTACTATGTAGAGTTTGAGAAACCAACAAACTACAAAATAAGTCCTAAAAGACAAGGTAATAACAAAAGTAACGATTCAGATGCCAATGTAGCAACTGGAAGGACAGCTATCTTTACACTTTTTGCAGGAAGAGATGACAAGACAATAGATATGGGACTCTATCAAGAGCATACAAAAATTGGAGATAGAGTTTTTTATGATTTAAATAAAAATGGTATTCAAGATAGTGGAGAAAATGGA
The DNA here is from genome assembly GCA_027056615.1 of Campylobacteraceae bacterium. Classification (GTDB taxonomy): domain Bacteria; phylum Campylobacterota; class Campylobacteria; order Campylobacterales; family Sulfurovaceae; genus UBA1140. Next base: position 2,643 of record JALUKJ010000366.1, read on the forward strand.
GTTGGTGATGTTACTGTAAAACTATTTAAAGCAGATAATGGGAAATTAATTAAAACTACAAAAACCTCTGCTTCTGGAATTTATCTCTTTGAAGATATTCCTGTAGGTGGTTACTATATTAAGTTTACTGCCCCAGCAGGATATACTATTACCGATTCACATAAAGGTAATAAAGATAATGACTCTAACCCTGATAAGAGTGGACGAACAGAGAACTTTACTGTTAAGGCAGGAGTCCAAGACAGTAGTATAGATATGGGTATCTACCAAAATGTAGTAAGTTATGGAGATAGAGTCTTTTTAGACACTAACCACAATGGATTACAAGATATTGGTGAAAAAGGTATGAAAAATATCAAAGTAACTATCTCTTCAGCCAATAGTAACTTTACAAAGTCTATGTTAACCGATGAAAGTGGTAACTATCTTTTTACACACCTATCTGCTGGTGAGTATTTTGCAGAGTTTTCAAATATTCCTTATGGGTATCTTATTACTAAAAAAGATGTCAATAATAACAGCAATGATTTAAATGACTCTGATGGATTTGAAAAAGATGGAAAAATATTAACTGAAGTTGCTCTTTTGACTCCTGGAGTCAATGATTTATCTTGGGATTTAGGTATCTATAAAACTGTTTGTCTTCCAGAAAAAGCTGTTCTTGGTAATCTTGTTTGGGAAGATTTAAATAAAGATGGTATTCAAGATATTGGAGAACGTGGTATTGCTAATGTAGGTGTAACACTTTACAATAATGACACAGATGAGAAGGTATCAACAACTACAACAGATGAGAATGGACTCTATGAGTTTCCAAATCTTGACCCAAATTTTAACTACTATATTCAGTTTAAAGTACCAGCTGGTTATGTTGTAAGTCCACAAGACCAAGAGGTTGACTCTATTGACTCTGATGCTGACTCAACAGGAAAAACAGATGTTATCTCTTTGACTCCTAACCAAATTAACTCAAGTGTAGATATGGGGCTTTACCATAAAGGAGCAACAATTGGAGACAGAGTCTTCTTCGATGAACTTAATGGTGTAAGTAATGGTATTCAAGATATAGGAGAACAAGGGGTGGTTGATGTTAAAGTCACTCTTTATAATGCACAAGGTAGTGTAGTTCAAACAACTCAAACTAATGCTAATGGTGAGTATCACTTTACAAATGTAGCAAAAGGAAATTATACTCTAGGTTTTTCTGAACTTCCTGATGGGTATATCTTTACACTTAAAGACCAAGGCAGTGATGAAGAGAGAGACTCTGATGTTAAGCCTAATGGACGAACAGATATTATTGTTGTTAATGGAACAGAGATTATCACTTCTGTAGATGCAGGATTGAAAAAAGTAAAAATGGGTATCTCTTCAAATGATAAAGGAAGAGGTCAAACAGGTAAAAATGTTACTGTAGATGTTTTAGCAAATGATATAGAGGGTTCATATAGTTTTGACCCAAAAACTGTAAAAATCACTTCAACACCAAATGGAGCAACTCTTAGCGAAGATGGTAAAAAACTAACAGTTCCAAATGAAGGAGTATGGAGTGTAGAACCAGAGACAGGAGCCATTACATTTACTCCAAAAGATGGATTTACAGGTGACCCAACACCAATATCTTACTCAGTACAAGATACCCAAGGTAATGATAGTTCAGCAGATGTTGAGATAGACTATCCCCCTTTAGCAAAAGATGACAGAGTTAATGGAGAGGTTGGTAAACAGATAGTTATCTTTGTTCTTGAAAATGATGCTCCAACATCAAGTCCATTAGATAAAGCCTCTCTACGATTGATTGACCCTGTAACAGGAGATGAAGTAGAGAGTGTAACTATTCAGGGCGAGGGTACATGGAGTACCAATATTGATGGCTCAATGACATTTACCCCACAAGATGGATTTAAAAATAATCCAACACCTGTAAAATATGTGGTTCGAGAGCTTTCAGGAGATGTAAGTAATCAAGCGACTATTACTATTGTCTACCCTGATGCTGTTGATGATGTTGTCATTATTCCTGCTAATCATGTAGGAAGTACAACCGTTAATGTATCTGAAAATGATAGTAACAATACCATTGCTAATACAGTAACAATAGGTTGTCAAGAATCAGGGGTAGAAACATTAGTTGTTGATAATGAAGGAACATGGAGTGTTGCAGATAATGGTGTTGTAACCTTTACCCCTATAGATGGATTTAATGGTAACCCAACAGATATTCAATACACCATTGGTTTAGTCTCTGGGGAGCGTTCAAACTGTGCAACCATAGATTTAAGACATGAACTCTTAGCTGTAGATGATAGTGCTACACTTAATGTTGGAGGAACCTCTCTTATTAATGTATTAGAGAATGACTCGGGGGCATTAAATATTGCTTCTGTTCGTTTAGTTATTCCTTCTAATTCAGTTAAAGGAATAACCTTAAGTTCAAATGGTAGGACTTTAACCGTTCCAAATGAGGGTGTTTGGAGTGTAGATAATGAGGGTATTGTAACCTTTACAGCTATAGATGGATTTACTTCTTCGCCAACACCAATTGGTTATAGTGTTGAAAATATAGATGGTGTAAGAAGTAATGTTGCCCAAGTCCTTTTAACAGAAGGTGGTGTAACCATTACAGCCAATGATGATAATGCAACGGCAAATGGAGGTGAACCAGTAGTACTTAATGTTTTAGACAATGACCAAGGAGATATTAATATCTCTTCTGTAAGATTTATTGATGTTAATGGAGATGAAGTTACTACATTAGTAGTAGCAGGTGAAGGAACTTGGAGTGTAGATAACAGAGGGGTTGTAACCTTTACAGGTGAGACAGGTTTTGTAGGAACCCCTACACTTATACGATACATAGTTCATGGTAATGAGGCTGTTTTAAGTGATACTGCAACCATAAGAATTACTGGTACTTGTGATTGTACCCCTTATGAGTCTAGTATCCCAGCTATGGGTCAACTAGCAGGAGTGCTTATGGTATTATTAACCATACTCCTATCAATGCTCTTCTTACGTAAAGAAGAGTTGTATTTAATTAAATAATGTTATAATATATTATACAATATAAAGGATTTTAAAATGAAAAATATGAAATTATCAATAATTACTTTTATGGTACTAGGAGCATTTGCTTATGCAGGTGGAGATTTTAATGTAGTAACTCCATATGAAGATGAGGATGTTAAGTTGGCAGAAGAGGTATATGTAGAACCTGAACCAGTTGTTGTTCCTAAACCTAAATCAATCATTAAGCCTGAAGTAGTATCCCCTAAAGTAGTTAAACCACTAAAAGATATTAAGGCTAATGGATTTTATGTAGGGTTAGGTATTTCAGCTACTCGTTATAAGACAAACTGTAACTGTCCAACTTCTCCTAAATCAGGAACAGATAAAACAGCTGGAGTTATGGCAAGAGTTGGTTATGATTTTAACAAATATATTGGTATTGAAGCTAGAGGAATTACATCAAGTTGGAAATCTAATGGAGGAAAGGTAGAACATGCTGGACTTTTTGTTAAACCAATGCTTCCTGTAGGAGATTCTACTAATGTTTATGGTCTTGTTGGTGTAGCAAAAACAAAAACAAAAGGACATCTACAAACAACTGATTCAGAATCTTTAGCCTTGGGTGCAGGAGTAGAAGTTGATTTAAGTAAAGATACTCCAAAAGAAGGACGATATAACCGAGCCTTTGATGGTCAAGGTGACCAAGAAAAAGGTTTAGGTCTCTTTGCAGACTATGAAAGAATGGTGGTCAAATCAGGAGCTCCTGATTTGGATGCAGTATCAGCAGGTGTAACTTACGACTTTTAATATTTTTTGACTTCTCTTTTTTAGAGAAGTCGATACTTTTTTTCTTACTTTTCTCCTCTCTTTACTTTAATTTGCTATAATCACGATAATTTATATAAAGGAACAAACCTTGATAGGAATTGTTGATTATAACATGGGAAACTTAGCCTCTGTGATAAATGCTTTTGAGAGTGTTGGAGCAGATATTGCAGTAGAGAGTGACCCTGAAAAATTACAAAATTATGACAAGCTTATTTTACCAGGAGTCGGTGCTTTTGGTGATGCAATGGAGCATTTAAAAAGTAATGGTATGGATAGAGCTGTAAAAGCTTATGCTAAAAGTGGAAAACCTCTTTTGGGTATCTGTCTTGGAATGCAACTTCTTTTTGAGAGTAGTGAAGAGTTTGGTTCAAACGAGGGTTTAGGTTTAATCGAGGGAAAAGTAGTAGCTTTTGATGAGTCAAAATTTGACCATAAATTAAAAGTACCTCACATGGGTTGGAATGAGCTTTTTCAACAAAATAAAAATAAATTATTTGATGGTTTAGATAAAGAGTTTTATCTTTATTTCGTACATTCTTTTCACGCTGTTTGTGATGATATGTATGCTATAGGTAAAACCTATTATGGTTATGAGTTTGTAAGTGCTGTAAACAAAGATAATATCTATGGCATACAACCCCACCCCGAAAAGAGCCATGAGAATGGTTTAAAAATTATTGATAATTTTGTAAAATTGTAGGGTGTAGTCCCCGACTACACCGTCAAAACAAAATTTGAATATAGAGGAAATAGAGGAGTCTGGTGATTTGTGATTTGTTGAAAAGCAATAAATCATGAATAACCTGACCTCTCGGTAAATACACCAAGGAGCAACCAATGAGCAAAGAACATTTCATAAAAAATATAGAAATCAAAAATTTTAAATGTTTTGAAGATTTTAAAGCAGAGGGCTTTGGAAGAGTTAATCTTATTGGTGGGAAGAATAATGTGGGGAAGACGGCTTTTATGGAGGCTGTTTATGTGAATATTTTTTCAATAAATGTTTCTTCTTTATAT
>JALUKJ010000367.1 GCA_027056615.1 Campylobacteraceae bacterium
CAACAGCTACATAGTTTTTACCAATAACAAAGCCAATAGCAGATTTACTTGTTTTGTACTCTGCTAATTTCTTCTCTGTTTTTGGGTCAAACTTTACAATATATCCATCACGACTAATTAAATAGCCATCATCACCATCAAATTTTATAACACCATGGTTCATATTGTGCATATTTTTCATATGTCTTTTAGTTAAGCCATCTTCTATAATAGCTACCGATTGTGACTCTCTCTCAACTACAAAATACTTCTCTTTTGCACTAAGTGTGGTAATGAAAAATGTTGAGATTATAAATATAAGGTAGAGTAAAAATTTCATATTTTTCCTTTTATTAGGGGGAATTTATCTATGCTAGATAAAGCACAGATAGATTACCCTTACCCCAAAAATGGGTTAAGAGTAAAAAAATATTACGCACCAGGAACGTGTTGTCTATGCTCAACTGAGTATGTAAATGTAGGTGTTGTTAAGTTTTCAATATACTTAACAAATTTACCAGTTTCAGACTCATAGATACCAATTCTACCTGTTGTCCACTCTGAAATCATAGTCCATTTACCATGGTTAGCAGGTTCTGCATGAAGAAGTCTTGGTTGAACTGGATTTTTTACAGCTTTACCTAGATGGTTTGGCATTGGTAAGATTTTCTCTTTTCCAAATGCTTTTTCATTTACAGCTACTTTTTCATGTTGTGTTGCATCCCACTCTTGAAGTACTTTACCAGTTTTAGCATCAATTAAATGACCTTTGGTTTTACCAACTTCAATAATTCTATCTGTCTCTAAAGTCTCTTTGTTAATTAAGTAAACTTTATTGTAGTTTTTTGGCTTACCAAGTACACAATCAGACCAAATCCAAGGTGTATCTTCTCCTGTACCTACAAATAGTCCACCACCAGCAGTTTTAACTTTTTTAACAATTTTCCAACTTGGAGACTCCCAAATAACAACTTGTCCAAAGTTCATACTCTGTGTTGCATTGAGTTGTTTACCCATTTTTTTGTTGAACCAAGATGAACCTTGACCTGGGTGTGGTTTAGATTTTTTACCTGTATATACTTTAGCTGCTAATTTCATAGTCTTTTGGTCTACAATACCCATAAGGTCACTTCCTTGAGATGCAACTTGTACATATCTACCAAAATCTTTACCTTTATTTTCATTTAGGAATGCATCATGAAGTACTTTACCAATATTTGGAATATCTCCTACAATTGGAAAATCTGGTTTAGAGTAATCTACTATATATACATGTCCTGCATCTTTAAGTGCAAATGAGAAGTAAGGTCCATAAGGTGTATCTGCAATGTAAGCTACACGGCTAGGTTCAATCTGTCCATCCATATTAATAACACGGCTTGTATCGTAAGCTTTTAATGGTTTTAAAGTATGAGCATCACAAAGTACTGCACCACCTGGATTATAGTTTCCTGCCATAACATATTTACCATTTGGACTAACTGCTAAACCACGAGACTCTTGACCTACTTGAACACTTGCAACTGCTGGTTGTCCTGGAGCTCCAATATCGAACATTGTAAGTCGTCCTGAACGGCTAATAGAGTACGCATATCTAGGGTTAGCTTTGTTTGTTACCGTAACATGTACTGCAAATCCTGCTTTATGACGACTAAGAACTTTACCACTTGTAGAGTCAATAAAGTCAACTAAAGAGGCATCTCTTTCAGTTGCAAATGTAATGTTTTTAACATTTTTAACCTCTGCACCTTTATATTTTAAGCTACCATCTTTTCCAACAGGATACTTCTTAGCTAATGCATCAACATCTGCTAATTTTGTATATGTCTTTTTGACCTTATCTAAGTCTAATTTTAATTCAACTGTATTTTTCCAATCCATCAACCAGTCAATCATACCTGTTGCATCATCTTTAGAGAACTTTGTATTCCATGCAGGCATGGCTGTATTTTCTCTACCATTTAAAATAGTCTCTGCTAGGAACTCTCTATTTTTCTTTTTAAGTGCTTTAGGTCTAAGGTCACTACCAACACCACCTTGGTGAATTGGCCCATGACACCCTTGACACTCTTTTTCAAATACTTTTGCAAAGTCCATATTTGATGTTCCTGCCATTGCCATGGTTGTTAGTAAACTAGTTGTAGCTGCTAAACTTAAGAGTTTATTTAATTTCATTTCTTTCTCCTCTAATTTATAATGGATTAACTTATGTATAAGTCTATCCAGATAGAATTTTGGGTCTTATTTTAAGACATAGACACATTTTTGAGGACTCTGCTAAGTCCTCATCTTCACTTCATCAATTTTTTAAAATTGCACATAAGTGTAACATCTGTTTGCTTAAGTAAAATATATGATTATCATCATTTAAAGTGATAACTTTCTACTTATTAAGCTTTGCCTTTTCTTGCTTATATATCCAAAACATAGGTAAAATAATTACTGTATGTAGAAAGATAGTCAGTGTCAAAGATCCCTGATTTAGCATATCAAAGAAACTTGGTCAATCATTTTTTCTCCTTTATAAGTACCTGACCATAATAAATGTCATATTTTAACGATAAGAAAAAGGTACAGGTACAAGGCAGATTTTTGAAGGACTAGCCTTAGCTAATTCAAAAAAATCTAACGCAAAATAATTTCATTAAAATATGACATTTATTATGGTCAGGTACTTAATAAGTTTTGGGCATCCATTTTTTGGAGAAGTATCTCATTTTTGAAAGTGTTATGACTGCCACATACGCTACCCCAAAAATGAGTACGAGTGTTGACTCTATAAAAATAGGTAAAAATTGATTAACTGCTATTTCAGGACGAACTATCAACTGTTCCATATATGGTTTCCTACGGATTAAATGCATTTTTAGAGAGCAAACCAAGTAGTAAAAATGCACGGGTGTATAAAACGGTACAGGAGTATAGCCCTTTTTATATAGACAAACGTTTTGGTGGTCTTCAGATTATGAATAAAGAAGATAGCTCTTTTAAAGAGAAACCTAACAATATGACATTTTTTAAAGAGTTTGAGCGTCTTGAAAAGAGTGGGGTAAAAAGCATCTTAAACTAGACAATAATACCTTGTTAATATTAGACAATAGTGGTAAAACTAAATCTACTCTTCCTCTTAATAATAAAAATGAGATAGAATTTGTACATCACTATTATGGAGTAGAGTAGTCTTATGTTAGAGATTGTTTTAACACTTGTTTTTTCTGTTGTTATGCTTGTTTTTATGGCATTTCCTGCCATGAAGATTGTCGAGGCAATAGGAAAGATAACTCCTATTTCAGAGAAGTTACATAATATATTACAAATATTGATAACTATTCTTCTCTCTTTAGCTGTTGGATTGTTTCTTAAATTTGCTTAAAGTGTTTTTTGAAATACTCTTTTACAACTCTTTCAAAATACTCCATACGCTCTTTGCCTTTTGGCATAGTTGTGCGTAAACTTTTCATCTCTTTTAAAAAATCACCTATATTTTTAGGAATAATCTTCTCAATATATTGTCGTATCTGTTTTGCAAAAGCAGGAGATGCACCTCCTGTTGAAAATGCAATTGTTAAATCATCTCTTTTAATATATGAGGGAAAGATAAAATCACAATATTGAGTGTCATCTACAGAGTTTACAAGTGTTTTTGAACCTCTGCTCTCTTCATATATTGCTTTATGAAGTTCTATTGTATCAGTTGCTACAATAACAATATCAAACTCCTCTATATCTCCTTTAATATAAGCTCTCTTTTCTAAAATTAATTCATATTTATCTATAAGCTCTTTTGCTTTTTCTTCTACTTCTATGCTTATTACAGTGATGTTTTTAGTAAAATCTATAAGCTTCTCTAGCTTCTCTGTAGCAATAGCCCCACCACCAACAACCAATATCTTTAAGTTATTCATATCTATTAACATTGGAAAATATGCCATAGCAATCCTTTTTTCTCTAATCTAGCAGAAGTTTATTATAATCGTTTTGATATATATCAACTTTTATCTCTTTTGTTTCTTCTATAATTATTGTTATGAAAATATTAGATAAAAAAACAGAAAATGAACTACTTTTTCAAATGCAAAATAGCTTTCCTATGGTTGAAAAACCTTTTGAGGTAATTGCTAATACACTAAAGATAACAGAAGAAGAGGTACTAACTACAGTACGTAAGTTAAAAGAGGAGGAGATTATTAGACAAACCTCTGCAATTTTTGATACCAAACGTCTTGGCTATAAATCTTCTCTTGTAGCCTTTAAAGTAGCAGAAAACAAAATAGATGAGGCTGTAAAGATTATTAATGCACACCCTGGTGTAAGTCACAATTACTTAAGAAACCATGATTATAACATTTGGTTTACCATGGCAGTAGCTCCTGACTCTAAACTAGGACTTGAAAAAACCGTAGAGATACTAAAAGAGCGTACCCATGCCGAGGATGCTATTATACTTCCAACACTAAAAATGTTTAAAATCTCTGTGAAGATGGATACTACAGGTAAACGTGCAAAAAAAGAGAAGCTCAAAAAACTTGCCAATAAAACTATAGAACTTACACCTGAACATATTGAGGTAATTAAAGTTCTTCAAAAAGATATTGACATTATCCCTGAGCCATTCAAAAAATCTATTGAACTATTAGGAATAAGTTATGAAAGATTTTTTGAATTAGCACATGAGTTTAAAGATAGTGGTGTCATGCGTCGTTTTGCAACAATATTAAATCATAGAAAAGCAGGATTTGGTGCAAATGCAATGTCTGTATGGGCAGTGCCAAAAGAGCAAGGAGAAGCTATAGGTAAAAAAATGGCAGAGTTTTCAGCCGTAAGTCACTGTTACCTTAGACCCTCTTACCCAAATTGGCCATACAATCTTTTTGCCATGGTACATGCCAAAACCCAAGAAGAGTGTGACTCACTAATAGATGAGATGGCAAAAGAGAGTGGATTGACAAACTATAGTAAACTTTACTCAACTGTAGAGTTTAAAAAACAAAGATTAGTCTATTTTGATGAATCTTTTAATAAATGGGAGCAAGAAGCTTTACAAAATTAGTCTTTGTATCCTATCTCATTTTTAAAATTTGCTAGACAATTAGTACACTCTTTCATAGTATTGGTATATACTATGCTGTAGAGAGCATCTTCATTTAAAATTTTTAGTGTATGTTTGTTTATTGAAATAATTTTCTCTTTTTTAAATTTAGTCAATATACGAGAAAATGTCTCTGGAGTAAGATTTAAAATGGAAGCAATTTCATTATTTTTTAGACGGTTAAAGATAGCTACTTTTTTTATCATAAGGTCAGCTACTTTAGCTTCAGAAGAGAGTATTGTCTCTTTATGAACTAAAGCAGAGAGTAAGATTACCTTAGCTGTTAAAGACTTAATCAACTCTAATGAAAATGCTGGTTGATTTAAATAGTTATAAAGTTTATCAAAATGCAATAAGCCTATAGTACCATCGGTTACAAACTCACAGGTAGCAGGAAATGCCTCTTTTTCAAAACAAGCAAACTCTGCAATAAGACTAGGTGCAGAAAAACGGTTAATCTGTATTTGAGAACCTTTAGGAGAAGTTTTATACAGTTTGACATCGCCCTCCATGAGTATATGTAAATACTCACTTTTATCTCCTTCATAAAAAACTATACTATTTTTTGAATACTGCTTAATATATACTTCATTTTTAAGTTCAGAAATATACTTTTCTTCTAATGCCGAAAATATAGGTATCTCTTGTAGTTCAATCATTGTTAATCCCTTTAGTATTATTATACTATTATATATTAATTAAGATTAACTAAAGTTACTAAATAAGGGATTATATTTAATAGAGAATTACCTAAATACTAACTCTCTCCTTACTCAAAACAGTAAACTTAGTCACACTCTCATCTGTAATACCAAGCTTTTTCCCAGCTTTAGGATTACAAAAAGCCATCTTCTAGTAAACTCTTAGGTCTTAATCATAACTCTAGCCTCTTTTTAGCTTTGTAAATTTTGGAATTTCCATATTTTGCATCTATAACACCATTTAAAAATACTGATTGCTTAATCTCACTATTTCTATCTCTTTGAGTTATATTTTGGCTATTAATATTATCAACATCTACTTCAAAAGCACAAATATAACTGGCATGTCTCCTAGCCCCAAAAAAGTACTTAACACTTTCACCCCCTAAAAAAAGCCAATACTCCCCCCTTACCACCCAAGGCAATCAAAAAAATAACAGTGAAATAGTCTAAAAACTATTAAGAGAAGAAGTCAGACTCTTTACTCTCAATCTGTTCTATCAAAAGTTCAATCCAATCTCTCCCTTGCTTCTCTCCTGTAAGTATCTCTATTGGTGTTTTTCCTGCTCTTTTTCCTCGTTTATAAACTCTATGGTTATGATAAAATGCAAAAAGATTCAGAAACTCTTGTGTCACTTGATTTTTAGAACGGTCTAAATATGGGCGTAAGATAGAGTTAATATTTTCAACCATAGAAGATGCTTGAATAATGGTATCTAATTCATTAAACACTTTCTCTTTTACTATTTCATAATCCTCCCACAACATCTGTTTCGCAATTAAACTATAGTGAGTAAGTTCCTTTTTTGCTTTTCTTCTTCTATCCTGCGTTTTGGCTTTTATCAAGGCTTTATTCCATTGCCACTCTAAGCTTAAAACTCTGATAGTCTCATCGTCAATTCCTAAGGCTCTACAATTTCTAGTTGCCTTCTTTGCATCTTCAAAATAGTCAAGTAGATTAGGTAAAACCTTTTTAATTCCCACAATCTCTTTGTTTATTGTCTTATGTTCTAATTTCTCTATTAATTCTAATGCCACTTCTATCTCCTCTTTGGCTTTTGTCATATCACGAAGTGTTCCATTGCTTCGGAATGGGTTTAGTTGTTTGATTGCATGAGTGTAAAGGTATTTGAAATGCTCATAAAGCTCGATTGCCTCTATGGTTTTGGCACAAGCTTCTTTATACTGAATTTCTTTTTTTTCAAAGGACTCTTCACTTTTTCTATTTAAACAGACAATCTCTCTCTCATACTCATTTTCAATAGCACTATATGCTTTTGACTCAAATCTATGAACCCAAATCCCTAAACGGTGGGAGAGTGTATGAAATGTATCAGACTGTCTATGGGCATTGGGTAAGCCATTTTTAATGCCTAAAAGAATACCTGAACCCTCATCGGTCACCGTATTTATAATCTCAATATTTTGATTATCTATAATATGATTGATATGTTTTTCCCAAGTTTCCCCTTTTCGGTTATTGGCTAATTCAATATTTAAGATAGCTGAACTTATTGGTTCAACCGTTATAAGAATTGGTTGTGAGCCTATAAATATCTCATCAAGAAGTGCCGTAACTTTTAGCTCTTCCTCTATTTCTATTGACTCTACTGTTGGAATCAAAGCTCCAATTGCTGATAGGCTTTGACTTATTGTACTTTCTCCTGAATAGTCCAATTCTCGCCGTTTCATTACTGTAGAC
>JALUKJ010000368.1 GCA_027056615.1 Campylobacteraceae bacterium
GTTTTGGTATGTCTTTAGAATTTGGACTTTGATAAGGAGTTAAGATACTCTTTTGACGCAACACCTCAGCACGAATAGGCTCATTTGCCCAATATACATCGGCTTGTGGGTTGTTTCTTTCAGCAATGAGTCGGTTCATAACCCCTGTACTTTTAGACTCTTCTGTGTCATAAATGGCATTAACTCTAATTCCTGTTTCTTTTTCAAAATCTTTTAGTAGTGGTTCTGAAAAGATTTGGTCTTCAGAGACATAGACGGTGACACTTTTACTCTTGGTGGTCTCTTGACAGCCTATAAAAAAAATTGAGGCAAGAAGTATGAGTAGATAACGCATTATCTGCTCTTTTCAATCTTAAGGTTATCAAATGAGGTCTGTGCGTCTGATTTTGTCCAGATACCAACACCTCCTGATTTTTTAAGTTTAGAATTTTTGTGTTCTAACTCTAGTTTACCATCTAGGTAGCCTTTGAAGTTGTCTCCTTGTTGTTCTATGGTCATTGTGTGCCAACCTGAACTAAGTTTTATATCAGCAGAGGCGAGTTCACTTCTAACTCCATCATGAACAATATAAAATCTAAAGTTGTCTTCAAGTGGATTAAAACGTGCAACATAGTAGTTGTCGTTGTCTTGTACTCTCCACATAATTCCCCCACCTTGGTCAATGCGTCCTGCATTGGCTTTAAACTTTACGGTGATGTTTCCATCGGTAAAGTTGACATCATTGTTATAACAGAGGTTAAAGCTACCAGAACTTCTTTTTACCATTGATAGATGTTTCTCTTTATCATCAGTGGTAATTTCCCATGTTCCAAAGCTGTTCCATTTACTTAAATTGGTATCTTCAAAGTTGTAGTTTATGTTGTCTGCGACTATTGCACTACTTAGTAGCATAGTGATTAGTATGAGTTTTTTGAACATTTTTTTCCTTTTTTATAATTTTTTTCTTTGGTTCCCATCGTCTCGGTCAATGCCAATGAAATAAGCTTTTTTTGACCAATTCATAGTTCTGGTGTAAACACGCCGATTCCGAAAATGCGACTTGTATATACGGAATCGACGGCTTCAGCCTCGCTATATTTAGGAATTAATTCCTTAATTCATTGGCATTGCCGTCTCGGTGGGAATAGATATGTTTTGTTGTTACTCTCCTATGCATTCCCACTCAGGAGCGATGGGAATGAGGAAAAGTTAGTGCCATTCGGGTCTGATACCATAACTTTTACATCACCTATCATATTGTTTCTCGCTATCAATAACTCCTCTAAATAGCTATCACAAATTATAAAAATAGTTTCAGCATCTATATCAAAATAGTGATGAGACAAAATATCTCTTACTCCTTTAACCCCTTTCCAATTTACTTTTGGATACTTAGGTAACAATTTTTTATCGGTCAATTTATTAATATTTTTAAATCTCTCACCGATTGCTACTAATCGCATAGAGATACTATCAAGTTTATCTAATCCATTCTCATCAGCCAAAAAGTCATCACTACTATCAATAGTTTCAAATCGTTTCATAATAAGTTCAATAGAAAATTCAATATCTTCAAGTGTAGAGAGAATCATAAACTGTTTATCAGACATATTTTATATCCTTTTGTATCATTTGTAAAAGAAATGGTTTGATATATTTATGTTTTCTAATAATATCAACTCTCTTTTGTAAATCTTCTTCTATCTGTTGTTTTAGTTCAACTAGCTTGAAGAAGTTAGGTTTTATATGAACAAAAATATCTATATCGCTATCTACTTTTGCTTCACCACGAGCATAAGAGCCAAAAAGACCTATCTGTTCAACTTCATACTCTTTTTGGAACTTTTCTTTATGGCTTGATAAGTAGCTTAATATATCTTTTTTTGTCATTTTTTTCTCCTATGAAATTATTTGATTATATTTTTATCTCTGTTTATAAGACTATTTTAACATTTTTTGTCAAAAGCTTAACTTGGTTAGAAAAGGGGAGATAATTATATTTTGCAAAGTTGAAGAGATTGGGGTAAGATGCTTTTTAAAAGACTTGTAATAAAGATATGTTTAAGTTTTATTATATAAAATAGCTTTGACCCCTAGAGTTTTATTATATAAAATAGCTTTGACCCCTAGAGTTTGACCCCTAGAGTTTTACACTTAAAGAGTTTAAAGAAGAGAATGAACGCTTTTTTATTGAGATAGAACAAGAAGATGGAACTCGGTTTTGGACTCAAAAATCTTTTAGTTTTGAGGAG
>JALUKJ010000369.1 GCA_027056615.1 Campylobacteraceae bacterium
CTCTTATGCTTTTTTTGCCAATCATCACTACTAATTACTAACTCTCTAATAGACTTATTACGATAATTTTTTTTATTTATTGGAATGGTTAACATATGCTTTTGACCATTATTGCTAAAAAAAATATTCCTATGTTGATAAGCTCTATCGGCTAATTGTGTATCATCCATTAATATAAAAATATCTGAAGAGTTTATTTTATCTAATAATCCTATCCAAGGGAAATAGCTAGGTTGGTGAATAGAAACTATTTTTTTCATATTAAATCCTCTTCGGCATAATTTTTATTTGCTACTGTACCAATAATTTCATTCCATCTCATTGGATTTATACCATTTGCTGGTCTTTTTATAGTTAAATTCTCTTCGCTCAAAAGTTCTCCTTCTTTTATCTTTTTTGATGCCACTATAGATTTTCTTGCTATTTCTATATTTGGACGTTCACTTGGAGTTGGTTTTTTTATACTACTTCCTAGTGCTAATTCTATATTTCTAATAGCTTTAACCATTTCTTTTAATTCATTTGGTTCTAGTGAAGCTTTATGGTCTGGCCCATTCATAGATTTATCTAAAGTAAAATGTTTTTCTATTACTTCTGCACCCATAGCAACTGCAGCAATATCAACTTCAATTCCTAATGTATGGTCACTATAGCCATAGGCAATATCAAAAGTATTACCAATAGTCACCATAGCTCTTAAGTTGACATCTTCCATTGGTGTAGGGTACATAGTATTAGCATGAAGTACAGTAATATTCTCTTTTAAAGTACCTGCTTTTATTAATATATCAAGAGAATCTTCTATCTCACCAATATCTGCCATACCTGTTGAGATAATAACCTTTTTATTTAAAGCACCAATTTTTTCTAAATATGGTAAATTAGTAATCTCTCCACTTGGAATTTTAAAAATAGGTAACTCTAATCTATCTAATAAATCAATACTATCTAAATCAAAAGGGGTAGATAGAAACATAATATTTTTACTATTACAATAATCAATAAGTTCATAGTGTGTATCAATATCTAATTCTAGTTTTTTAATCATCTCAAATTGAGACTCTTTAGCATCGGTAGTCTCTTTTTGATACTCTGCCTTTTGTGCATTTTTAGAAATTACATTTTCTGTTTTAAAAGTTTGAAACTTTACAGCATCAACCCTCGCTTCAACAGCAACATCAATAAGCTTTTTTGCAAGTTCTATTGAACCATTATGATTTACTCCAGCTTCTGCGATAATAAATATTTTTTTCATAATCAACTTCTTTTTTTCAAATTATTTTTTGTAAATTTAATAGCAGGATTTCCAAATACTGTTTGACCTTCAGGTACATCTTTAGTAACATAAGCTCCTGCCTCAATAACTGCATTTCTTCCAATTTTTAAGGGTCTATTATGTTTTCCCTGCTTTATAATAACTCCTGTTCCAATATAGACATTGTCTCCAATTTCTACATTTCCGTTACATCTTACAGCTGGTGCAAAGGTAACAAAATCTCCAATTACACAATCGTGAGCCACATAACTATAAATATGAGCATGAAATCCTACTCCTATCTTAGCATTAGAGGTTATTGTTACAAATGGACATAAAATAGCCCCCTCAGATATTTGTGACCGTCTTGAGATAAAACAACTATGATGAATAAATGTAGGAAAAATAGATTTTTTTGATTTAAAGAAATCAAATAATTTAGCTCTTAACTTTCCATTTGAAATAGCTAATATAATATTACTATTTTCAGATAAATTAAACTCTCTCTCATTTCCTAAAAATGGGGCTTCATAGTGATAAATATCATACTCTTTATCATCTACATCAAAATAGCCTTTAATGTTTAATCTATTTGAGACAGATACATTATTATCTTCAATAAATTCTGTTAAATCTATTGCCATACCACCTGTTCCTGCTATAAAAATATTATTTTCCATTTATATAAAATCCTTTATTTGTATTAAATAATACTGCTTGAAATATTCACAACTCTATCTTCCAACCACACAGCATTAGACAAATCTCCCGTTTGGGCATCTTTAAACATCTCTAACTTATTCATAAGTCGCCAAATAGAACGGGTCATTACTCCATTGTCATTGGTGTCTTTTAAAAAATCATCTCTTTGCTCTCTATCTTTTAAGATAACGGCATTTAGCCAATAGTTTGATTTAGCATCTTGTGGCTCTTTTATAAACTCTATATCTTTATCTTTAAAAAACTCTTGATATTTAGAAGCTAATTCACGCTGTTTCTCTATAAAAAGCACTAAACTCTCCATCTGTGCTACACCCATAGCAGCAGCTAGATTGGTTAAACGGTAGTTATACCCTACCTCATCATGTATATATTCATAAGGATGAGGCACTTTTGCTGTAGTGGTAATATATTTGGCTCTCTTAGCTAACGCTTCATCATCTGTTACTATCATACCCCCACCACCTGTGGTGATAATCTTATTTCCATTAAACGAAAATATACCTACTTTTCCAAAAGTTCCTGTATGTTTACCTTTATAGTATGAACCCAAACTCTCAGCAGAGTCCTCTACTACTTCAATATGGTATCTTTGACAAATTTCTACAATTTTATCTATTTTACAAGGGTGTCCAAAAGTATGCATAGGAACACACGCCTTAATGACTTTACCTGTTTTTTTATTAATGCACTCATTGTTCTGATTTATAGAACTATTCTCTTTTAGAAAATCTTCTAATTTAGATGGAGATAATCCTAAAGTATCCTTATCTACATCTACAAATATTGGCTGTGCATTACAATAAGCAATAGCATTTGCAGTAGCTATAAAGGTAAGAGGTTGAGTAATTACTTCACACTCTTTATCTACTCCTACAAGTTTTAGTCCAATATGTAAAGCAGATGTTCCATTAGATGTTGCCACGGCATATTTAGTCCCTACAAACTCAGCCATCATCTCTTCAAACTGTGTCACATACTTTCCGACACTAGAGACAAATGTAGAGTCTATGGCTTCATTGACATACTTTTTTTCATTGCCAATGAATCTTGGTTCATGTAAAGGTAAAAAATCTTTGGTATTATAGATATTTTGAATAAATTCTACAGTATTTTTATACATTATTACATCTTCCCATCTAAATATTTGCCTGTCTCTTTATGACCAAAATCAGGAATAAGTTTGAAAAACTCTTTAACAATATTTTCTTTACTCCAAGAGAGATTTTGTTTATAACTCTTTATACTATTTTCAAAACTCTTTAACTTCTCTTCATCAAAATTAATCTTATTTTTAATTACACCAAGATTTATAAAATGCTCCATATCTAAAGTTTCATTATCTGTAAAAAACTCCTCAAAGTCTTTCTCACCTGTTGTATCACTAACAGTAAATAGACAAGGGTATTTTCCCTCTTTTGGCAATGTTTTAGCTAATGCTCTAGCCTCATCTTCATCTTTACATAGATAAGGCTCATACCCTAAATTTTCAAGATATTTTACAGCAATATCAGCAAAAGAGATTAGATTAAGTTGTTCACTTAATTTTGGAAAAAATATATCTCTATTTTCTCCAAAGATACACGACATCAAACAAAGCTCTCCACTCTCTTGTGGTGTTACAAAGTAACGTTTAATATCATTGGGTGCGACAATAGGTTGCTGTTTTTGTATGCGTTGGTTAAACCCATGAAGCAGTGAACCATCAGAAAAAGCAACATTTGCAAATCTTGCCATAGATACGTTAATATCTTTTGATTTTCTATGAACAAACATCTCCATAATTCTTTTACTTGCCCCCATCATATTTACAGGGTTAGCAGCTTTATCAGTGGAGACACAAAAATATTTTTTGACACCACTTTCTATGGATTGTTGTAGTGTTTTATCTGTATTAAAAATATTTGTCTCAATCATTCTCATCAAAGTAAAAGGGTCTTTTTCACTTCGTACATGTTTCAAGGCAGAGAGATTTAATACATAATCATACTTGCCATCACTTTGAATAAAAGCATCATACTGAAACGAACCAATATCTAAAGCAAATGTTTTAAACTCTCCATCTATATAACCGAATGAAGAGCGAATATCTCGAACCAGTTCCACCATATTGTTTTCACTAATATCCACAACATGAAGTTTTTTAGGATTTCGTTTAAATATCTCTTTTGTTACAGCCTGACCAATAGACCCTGCTCCACCAATTACAAGAAATGAGGAGGAGGATACTCTCTCTTTTAATTTTTTATTATCATTTTCAATATCTTGTAAAAAGAGTTCTTCATCTCGTCCTATTAAATTTAATATTTTACTACTCATGAGTTCAAAATCCCACAAAAATCTAAATCACTACTAATATCTAATCCTTTAAACTCTTTATGACCCACTAAAAAAGCAACTACATCAGCCTCTTCAATAGCTTCCTTATCATCAACAATATCAAATTCTGAAAAATGGTCGATATTTGGTTCAACTGCCAATACTTCTAAACCATCTGCTATTAAACGTCTTGTAATATAGAGTGCTGGAGACTCACGTAAATCATCAATATTTGGTTTAAATGCCAATCCCATACAAGCAACTTTTGCTTTTTTACCATGCTCTTGTTCAAATTTTAGAGCTTCATTTTTAATCTTCTCTATAACCCACTCTGTCTTATAGGTATTTACCTCTCTTGCTGTACGAATCATCTTTGCATCTTCTCCACCTGCATGAACAATAAACCATGGGTCAACTGCAATACAGTGTCCACCAACTCCTGCTCCAGGGTTCAAAACATTTACTCTTGGGTGTCGATTGGTTAAAGAGATTAACTCCCATACGTCAATACCAAACTTATCACATAAGATAGAGAGTTCATTTGCAAAAGCAATATTTGTATCTCTAAATGAATTCTCGGTTAGTTTTGCCATCTCTGCTGTCTTTGCATCGGTGAAGAGAACTTCACCATCAACAAAGGTTTTATAGAACTCTACTGTTTTTTGAGTTGCCTCGGGAGTTGTTCCTCCTACAATTCTATCGTTCTCTACCAACTCACGCATAATCTGCCCTGGTAACACTCGTTCAGGACAGTGTGCAATATAGAGTTTAGAAGTATCAACTCCATCATCTTGTAAAACCTCTTCTACCTTATTGGTTGTTCCTACAGGAGAAGTTGACTCCAAAATAACAATATTTCCCTCTTTAACATAAGAGGAAATAGATTTAGTAGCCGATACAACATAGTCAATATTAGGAACAAAGCCCTCATGAAAAGGGGTAGGAACAGCAATAATAAATACATCAGCCTCTACAGGTGTAGTATTAGCTTTTAACTTTTCACTCTTAACTGCTGCTTGAACAAAGGTATCTAGTTCAGGTTCTACAATATGAATTTCACCCCTATTAATAGTATCTACTGTTGTTTGAACAACATCTACACCATAAACATCATATCCTTTATTTGCCAATAGTGCTGCTGTTGGCAATCCTATATAGCCTAAACCTATGACACATATTTTCATCTACTCTCCTTATTTTCTAAAAAAATTAACTATCTGTTCACAAGCTGTTCCATCTCCATAAGGGTTATGAGCTTTTGACATGAAAGCATACTCTTCTTCACTATTTAAAAGCTTTTGTGCCTCTTGAATAATCAAATTTGTATCTGTTCCAACTAATTTAACCGTACCTGCCTCTAGGGCTTCTGGTCTTTCTGTCGTATCTCTCATAACTAATACTGGTTTTCCAAGTGATGGTGCTTCCTCTTGTACTCCTCCACTATCTGTAATAATAAAGTAAGATTTATCCATCATATATATAAATGCTTCATACTGCATTGGTTTAATTAGATAGATGTTTTTAACATCTGATAGTAGCTCATTGACAGGTTTTTGAACGTTTGGATTTAGATGTACTGGATAGATTATAGTTATATTAGGGTTATTTAAAGCAATTGTTTTTAAGGCTTTACAGATATTGATAAAACCTTGCCCATGATTTTCTCTTCGATGTCCTGTTATTAAGATAAATTTTGAGGAGTCTAAACTAAAGTTCTCATCTGCAATTTCATCTTCAATAGATTTTACAATACTCTCTTTAAGAGTACTATTATTTTTAATTTTATCTAATGCTAAATAGAGTGCATCTATAACAGTATTTCCTGTTACCAATATAGATTTAGGCTCTTTATTCTCTCTTAATAGATTCTCTTGGCTCGTTGTAGTAGGTGCAAAATGATAGTTTGCTAAAACACCTGTAATCTGTCGATTAGCCTCTTCTGGCCAAGGAGAGTAGATGTCTCCTGTTCTAAGTCCTGCTTCAATGTGAGCAACTTTAATCTGTTGATAAAAGGCTGAAAGTGCTGTAGATGAGGTTGTAGAGGTATCACCATGCACAAATACAATATCTGGTTTAAACTCTACTAAAACTTCTCTCATACCAAGCAGAACATTTGAGGTTACATCATATAAATCCTGTCCTGACTTCATAATATTTAAGTCATAATCAGGCTTTATCTCAAAAAGCTCTAACACTTGGTCTAACATCTCTCTATGTTGAGCAGTAACACACACTTTTAAATCAAAAATTTCCGATTTTTCTTGAAATTTTTTAATCAATGGTGCCATTTTAATTGCTTCTGGTCGTGTTCCAAATACTATTAGAATTTTTTGTCTCATATTTAAGTCTTATTATTTATTTTTATTAAATAATATGATATTGCATTTTCTATTTGTAAAAGTTTAATTTAGATATAAATATTGTAAATTTCTTAAAGTTATAGATTTATTTCACTCTTCCATCAACAATAGGAACAAATAGACAAGGTTCTATGCTTTCAGAAGTGATTTTTCCATTTCTCTTATAGTATCTAGTAATAATTTGAAGACCATTTTTTTCAATAGGAGCTAAAAGTATTCCTTCTTCAGCTAACTGTGCAAAAAGAACTTTTGGAATACTTTTTGCTGTTGCCGAAAAGATAATACGCTCAAATGGAGCATACTCTTTCCATCCACGTTGCCCATCATCAAAACGTGTAAAGATGTTATTGATTTTTTCAGAACGAAAACGCTCTTTTGCCTCTTTAAGTAGAGAAGCTATACGCTCTATTGTAAATACACGACGACAGAGTTTCGAGAGTATAGCTGCTTGATAACCACTACCACACCCTATTTCAAGTACAGAGTCAACCCCTTTTAACTCAAGATGTTGAGTCATTTTTGCAACAGTTAAGGGAGAAGATATCCACTGGTTTTGTTGCATGGGTAATGCATCTAAAGTAAATGCCATTTGCCCAAAACCTTTTGGAACAAATTTTGCCCTATTGACCTCTAAAAATGCTTTTTTAACATTCGGATAGAGCATAAATTTATTTGATATCTGCTCTACCATAAGTATTTGCTTTACATTTTTTGTCAATTTCTATCACCATCTACCCAAATTATTTCAAAAAGATTTTATCTAAAATGTGATTAAAAAATGTTATTTGTTGAAAAGTTCTCTATCT
>JALUKJ010000370.1 GCA_027056615.1 Campylobacteraceae bacterium
CTGTTTCAAACCAAATCTAAACTTGAAACACAAGAGTATAATTTGTTAAAAGCTTATGATAGAGGTGAATTATCTTTGGGACAAGTAGCCAATATTTTAAATATCTCTAAGAGTGATGCAATGGAGCTTTTAAACAAGTATGATATTCCTTTTGTACGAGTTGATAGTGAGTATTTAGAGCAAGAGTTTGGAGCGTTTAAGTAGTCTTTATGAATGATATTGTAATTAGTGATACTACGGCTCTTATTATTCTTGCTAAATCAGATGCTTTCTCTTTACTCTCCAATCTTTTTCAAAAAATCTATATTCCTAAAGCTGTTTATGATGAGTTGATGGTAAAAGATGATATTGTTAACTACCGAATTAAAGAGTTCAATAAAATCGAAGTAAAGCCTGTGACGGATATGATTACTTTGGAGCGAATCAAAACATTAAAAATTGACAAAGGTGAAGTAGAAGCAATTAGTTTGGCTCTTGAATTAAATTTAATGCTTATTATAGATGAGCGAAAAGGTCGAAAGATAGCTCTAAATCAAGGACTTAAAATTGTTGGTGTTTTGGGTATCTTGATAGAAAATTATAGACAAAAGTTTATCACTTTAGATGAAGTAAAACTCTATTTTTTGCTTTTTAAAGAGCAAGGATTAAGAGTTAGTGAGCAGTTGGAAAAAGTATTTTTTGAGAAGTTGAAGTCGTAGGGTGCAATTGCTATTGCACCACAAAACCAAACGTGCATAAAATTATATTTGTGCCGAAAGGCTTATTGCTTTTTAAACTTCTCTCTGTCACTTTTTTTTCTTTGTTTCGCAATGAAAGAAAGAAAAGTAACTAAAAAAAAGAAAATGCGAAGTGCTGTCGCTATAATATATATCTATAGGAAAATTTTAATTTAGGGAAAATAAATGGCAAAAGATACAACAAAGTATAACTTTAATGGAAAAAATAATTTAAATAAAAGAAGTTTAGCAAAAGAGATTATTGAAAAATATTTATCTGAGAATACTAATAAAACTTATAAAGAGGTACAAACAACTTTTAATCAAAAAAAATTTGGTTATGGGGGAAATATAGTATTGAATAAAGAAGATTATTCATTTTGGAGAAAAGGAAAAACGGATAGCAATGATAGATTTTTCCCACCTATATCATTTGGAAATGATAAACTTTATATTAATAATCAATGGGGTATTTGGAATATAAACCCATTTATAGAAATGGCAACAGAAGAATTTAAATATGATATAGAAATAATTGAAAAGAAAGAAGAAGTGAATAACAGTAAAAAAGATAAAAAATCTGAAAATATAGATTATGATTTCCCCCACAAAAACCTCCTACTAAAAGGAGTCCCAGGAACAGGAAAAAGCCGAGCCATTGAAAACATCATTAACAACAAACTAAATCTAAAAAACCACAAAGAAAATATACTAAGAATAAACATACACTCTGCCTCATCAAATGCTGACCTAATGCAAGGAATAGGTATAAGTTCTAAAGATGGAAAGATAGAGTATAAAGAGAAACAAGGCTTAATTTTAAATCTTATAGAGAGAGCTACTTTTAAACCTCATCAACCTTTCGTGCTTATACTTGAAGAGATACAAGAGAACAGTTTAAATGAGTTAATAGGCGATTTAATTTACTTGATAGAAGAGGATAAACGAGCTAAAGATATAGTAGCTGATGATGAAGCGTACGAGTATCAAGAGTTGGTGGAGAAAATTATAAAAGATAATCCTCAAACTGCTTATGTGGAGATTCCCTATTTGGTTAATGATAGTACAGAGTATCGTAAAATGATAATGCCAAATAATCTTTATATCTTCTGTACCTCTAACTATAGAGATGATAAAAAGGTTATAGAAGATAATCTACTAAGACGATTTGAGGTATTGGAGATTTATCCAAAGGATAGTGTAGTTCATGAGTATTGCAAAGAGCTTTTTAGCCAAATCAATAAGAATATTTTAAAAGTTATGAAAGAGGAGATACACCCTGATAGATTTTTAATAGGTCACTCAAATTGGTTAAATGTAGATAATAAGGAAAAGTTTTATAGAGCCTTTTTAAAGGTTGTTGTAGAGTTTAAAGATATAAAAGAGGTTGAGTTTTCTGATTTTAAAGAGATAGTTGAAAAGTTACCATTGGTAAATGAATTAGATTTGAGTTCATATAAAGCTTTGATAGAAGATTTACAAACTAAAGCAGGGTATGATTTCCTTTGAGTA
>JALUKJ010000371.1 GCA_027056615.1 Campylobacteraceae bacterium
CAAATATATCATCTTTTTCAACTATAATATAGTCATCTTCTATTTTATTGACAATACCTCTCTCTCCATTGGCATATTTACCCCACTTATTAACAGTAAATAGTACAGGAACACCTATCTTTAGAGTAAGTTGCTCCTCGATTGGAAGCATGTTTTTCCATGAAGCAAGGCGTTTTTCATGTACTCTACCTTGATGCTCCTCAAAAGTAGCAAAGAGTAGATGCTCTTGGGCATCTATGGCATCAAGTTTAGCTCTGTTGGTGGCATTAACCTCTGCATTTCGTCCAAAGAGAAAGGTGGGGTTTTCATCGTTTATAATATTGTTTGCTAAACGAAACATATAGTTTGTTACCTCTTGGTCGCATTGACCTATGCGAACTTTGTGTAAGATGTGGGTAAACTCTGCATCAGAGGTACGTTTCATCTGGGTAAGCTCAATAACCACAGAAGCAAAACTTCGCCATGCATCAGATTCAAAAGCGTAAACTCTATTTCCAAATAGGTCATTTGGTTGTCCAAATTTTTGCACAGGTGGAAGCTGAAAGAAGTCTCCTACAAAAAGTAGCTTTCCTTGGTAGCCCATAGAGTGTAGACGGTAGTGTATCATCTCCATCATAGTTGCAGATACCATAGAGATTTCATCAATAATAATTAGGTCAGTAGCTTTGAGTATCTTTCTAAGCTCTGAGAGCCTAGAGCGTGAACGTTTATCGTGCTGTTCAAGCTCTTCAAAGTTGTTAGAGATACCAAATACAAAAAAGCTATGAATTGTAAAGCCCCCAATATTAACAGCACTTACTCCTGTTGAACCCAATGCAACAACTTGTGTATCTTCTTGGTTTTGGTATAGGCGAATTATTTCAGTTGTAGTGTAGCTCTTTCCTACTCCTGCACCACCTGTTAAAAAAACATTACTCTCTTTTAAGTGGTGTAACACCAAATCGACATCATTCACTATTTTCTCTCTTTTTTTAGTGCTATTATATAGGATAAAGATAAAAAGTATTACAATAGTTAAAGATAGTTATTATTTA
Source organism: Campylobacteraceae bacterium (assembly GCA_027056615.1). Lineage (GTDB taxonomy): Bacteria > Campylobacterota > Campylobacteria > Campylobacterales > Sulfurovaceae > UBA1140. The sequence goes on from JALUKJ010000371.1 coordinate 1,035, forward strand.
AAGTTAAAAAGGACTGATATAAAAGCACGATTTCAAAAGTTTTTTGGACATCACCCATACCTAGAGTTGGAACAAGCCATTGAACTCTTTGCTGTATTTGGAGGGGTAGGTGAGACTTTAGAGTTGGATTTTTTTGATGATTTAGACTCTATTATACGTTTTAATTTTGTAGAGCAGTATAGATTTTTAAATGAGCAAATATCTCCTTCATATCTTATTGAAGAGCCTTACCGTTGGTTACTTGTTGCTATTGCTCGTGGAGATGGTAGACTCTCTAATGTATTTAGAAAAGCAAGAGTTGGAGATAGTTTAGGTCTACGTCTACTTAATGAGTTGGTAGAATTGGATATTATAGAGTTTGAAGACTCTCGCGAACCTGCTTTGAAAAAATATCCAAATCAGAAGCTAGAGAAGTCACTACGTAACTACAAAATAGAGCCTAAAATCCGTTTTAAAAAGCCTTTTCACCGTTTTTGGTTTGGATTTGTAGAGCCATATCATAAAGAGTTAAACAGTGGTAATTCTGTACGTTTTTATGAAAACTTCAATCAACACTTTGCACGGTTGCACTCTTTTGTCTTTGAACAACTCTCACAAGAGCTTTTAAATCTACACTTTGATAATCAGTTAGTTATCAATGGAAACTATTGGGACAAACACTCCTAGTTTGATATTATGTTTACGATACTATTAAACTACTTAGAAAACAGCTTGATGAGCGTGATGACAATATAGCCCTTATTGGTTTTTGTGGAGCTCCTTGGACACTAGCAACTTATATGATAGAGGGGCAAGGAACAAAGACCTATAATATTTGTAAAAAAATGATGTACTCAAACCCTGAACTTTTGCATAATATTTTACATGAAGTAACGCAAGTTGTAAAATACTATATGGAGAAACAGATAGAGTCAGTCGCTACCTTAAAAATCCAAGAAATTTCAAAAAAATTTCTAATTCACAAATCTAAACAATATCTTACAAATAAATACTAAAGCCATATTTCAAAGGCAATACAAACCCTCTTGAAATCTTAGCTGATTATTTTCTTAAAATATCAGCAAATAATATTTTTAAAATCTATTTTAATTTCTATGCTACCTCTTTCTCTTCTACACTCCTTCCACAATCTATTGCATATCTTTTCTCATCAAATTTCTGATTATTTTTATAAAGAGAATGTGCAATCACAA
>JALUKJ010000372.1 GCA_027056615.1 Campylobacteraceae bacterium
TTTTCATACCAGGGATTAAACCCTCGTTTGCCATTTTTCTTAAACAAATTCTGCAAAGACCGAAATCTTTATAAACAGAGTGTGGTCTACCACAAATGTTACATCTTGTATATGCTCTTGAGCTAAACTTAGCAGGTCTCTGCTGTTTAGCTATCATTGATTTCTTAGCCATTAGTTCTTTCCTTTAGCGAAAGGCATTCCAAGTTTCTCTAAAAGAGTGAATGCTTCTTTATCGTTTTCAGTACTTGTTACAATTGTAATGTTCATACCGTGAGTTTTAATGATTTTATCAAATTCTACTTCTGGGAACATAAGTTGCTCTTGAAGACCGAAGTTATAGTTACCACGACCATCAAAACCTTTTCTAGGTGTTCCACGGAAATCTTTTACTCTTGGAAGTGCAATTGAAACTAATTTATCAAAGAAGTTATACATGTTTTCACCACGTAATGTCACTCTAATACCTGATGGTGCACCCTCTCTAGCTTTAAAACCAGCAACTGATTTTTTAGCATTTACGATAACTGCTTTTTGACCAGCAATTAAAGAGATGGTATCTGCCATGTTAGCAATGAGTTTATTGTCTTTTCCCTCTTCACCAGCACCAACAGAGATAACAATTTTCTCAAGCTTAGGTGTCTGCATTACATTTTTAATACCAAGCTCTTCTCTAAGAGCTGGAGTAATGTCATTGTACTTTTGCTTCATTCTACTCATAGGATTATGCCTCTACTTTTTTTACATTAGAAATATGAATTGGCATCTCTTTGTTTACGAAACCACCATCTTTATTCTCTTCACTTGGCTTAACAGTCTTCTTAGCAAGTTTACAACCCTCAACAATAACTGCATCTTGTTTTGTAAGTACTTTAAGAACTTGTGCTGTTTTACCTTTATCATCACCAGCGATAACCATTACTTGGTCACCTTTTTTGATTTTAAATTTTTTATTTGCCATTACCATACCTCTGGAGCAAGTGATACAATCTTCATAAATCCTGCATATCGAGCTTCACGAGCTACAGGACCAAAAATACGCGTACCAATTGGTTGTTTTTTATCATCAATAATTACAGCAGCATTGTCATCGAATCTGATTAAAGAACCATTTTCTCTCTGAATCTCTTTATGAGTTCTTACAACAACTGCTTTAACTACTTTACCTTTTTTAACTTTTCCAGTTGGAAGAGCTTTTTTAACAGAAGCAACAATAACGTCACCTACTGAGGCATATCTTCTCTTAGAACCACCAAGAACTTTGATACACATAATCTCTTTTGCACCTGAGTTATCAGCAACAGTTAATCTTGTAAAACCTTGAATCATTACTCTTCTCCTGCTTTTACAATTTCAAGTAGTCTAAAAGTTTTTCTTTTTGACATTGGTCTACACTCAATAGCAGAGACAGTATCTCCAACTTTTGCTGTAGCTTTTTCATCATGAATAAGATACTTTTTAAATCTTTTTACAGTTTTATGGTATCTTGGGTGAATAACTTTACGCTCAACAACAATTGTTGCTGTTTTTTCACCTGCGATTTTAATTACTGTACCAGTTATTTGTCTTTTTGGCATACTCGCACCCCTTACTTCGCAACAGCTGTAAGTGCTGTTTGAATTCTAGCGATATTTTTTTTCGCTACTCTCAACTCACTAGTATTAGTAAGTTGCATTGTTTTTTGCTTTGCTTTAAGTGTAAAAAGCTCAAGCTTTTTCTCTTTAAGTAAAGCAGTTAACTCTTCAACTGTTTTAGTTTGAATATCAGTATATTTCATTACTATCCTTCGCAGAGATAATTTTACATTGGAATGGGAGTTTATGTAGAGCAAGTGTTAATGCTTCTCTTGCTACATTCTCAGGAACACCAGCAACCTCAAATACAATTCTTCCTGGCTTGATGTTCATTACCCACTCTTCAACTGCACCTTTACCTTTACCCATTCTTGTCTCAAGGGGTTTTCTTGTAAGTGGTTTATCAGGGAAAACACGAATCCAAGATTTACCTTGTCTTTTCATCCGACGTGTCATGGTAATTCTGGCAGCTTCAATTTGTCGAGAGTTAATTCTACCAGCAGATACTGCTTTAAGTGCAAACTCACCAAACTCAATCTTGTTACCTTTAAATGACTTACCTCTGTTACGACCCTTCATTACCTTACGGTATTTTGTTCTTTTAGGCATTAACATAACTATTCACCTCTCTTTTGACGTGGCTTACGAC
>JALUKJ010000373.1 GCA_027056615.1 Campylobacteraceae bacterium
AGCTAAATTAAAATGAGATAATAACTTATTAATTTTCTTTTTTATCATAATTTTTCCTGTTTATTAATTATGATTTTTGGTTCAAGCCAAGTAGAACCTGCAAAATGGATTTTATCTTGATTAATAACATTATTTAATAGTTTAAAAGATAGTTGATTTGGAAAATATAATAATGAAATAAATTTAAATTATATAGAAGCAAGAACAAAATTAATAGATTTTTTAAAAACTACTCCAAAAGGTAAAGATTTTACAAAAGAAAATAACATAATAAAATCTTATACAAATAAACTAAAAACCGAATCTTGGAATCCAATAATAAATAGTGCAGAAAAAAATGTTAGAGTAAGATTTAAATTTTGTGCTTTTAACACGGGAAGTGGCTTGGAGTTGGCTAGTTTAAGCACTTGCACAGAAGGAAGTGGCGACTATAACAGCTCTTATGAGTTAAATACTTCAACTTTTAGCAGTGATAATTTTGCTATAAGACCTTTTGCATTTAGGGTTTTTGGGCAAAACCAGTACAAAAGAGCCGGGGAAGATTTTAACCTAACTATAAAAGCTGTTGATGAAAATAACAATAGTATAACAACCGGCACGGTTTACAATATTAGCGGTATTTCAAATTATAATGAATCTACATCAAATTTAAATATAACTTCTCATTTTTATACTCCAAGTTCAACCGATATACACCAAATGAGAACTGATACCGGTCATACAAATGTTACAACTTGTCCTCATGCAGGTACTTTTACAGTAAATAATACAAATTTTTCTAATGGAGAAGTAAATGCTACTTTAAAATATAGTGAAACCGGAATATTGGATATAAATGTTAGCGAAAAACCGGGAAGCGAATGGGCAAAAGTGGATGAAGATGATACAAACAGTTCTCAAAGATACATAAAATCTGCAACTAAAATTTACGATGAAAGCGATATAAGTAAAAACAATATCTTACTTTTTATACCATACAAATTTAATACTACCGCAGTATATAATGCAACTACCGGTCAAAATTGGCTTTATATTGCTGATATAAACAAATCAAACATTACATTCACCACTCCAAAAATGGCTGCATATTTACTATATACTATTAAAGCTTACAATAAAAATGGTACTTTAACAAAAAATTATACTAAAACTTGTTTTCCGGATGTTGACGAAACAAATGCTCCACGGGTAAACGGTTTAAAACTTAACACAACTTTTGACCTATTTCTTGATATGGATTTAAACACTACACAAGATGCCAATATAAGCTTGTATTCTGAAAGTAATACCTCAAATCCGATATGGACGCTAAATAAAAACAAATCCTTATCAAAAGGAATAAACCATATAAAAGAGTGGATATCTCCATTTCAATTTGAAAATGGTGTCGGTCAAGCAAAAGTTCACTTTAATATAGATAGAAACCTATCAAAACCGACAAATCCTATCAATATAAAAGTTATAGATGTCAATACATCAACTTCTTGGATGAGCAATCCCGGCTCTCCAAAAGAGTTTAACGGCACTATTATAGATCAAAATAAAATATTTTTTTACGGCAGAGTTCATGCGCCTGATTATAGTGCCGAAAACAATACCACTATAAACAATGCAAAAATTTACTATGAAGTGTATTGCAAAAATTGTAACAAACCACAATATCCGTCTTTAGGCAAAGAGAGTGTTGACGGTGTATATTGGTATGTAAACAAAGCTCAAAACAATTCAAAAGATGGTAATATTACAGGTTTTCCAAACTCTTTAAATACTACTCCGTCACATCTATTGACAATTACGCAAAATAGTATATCAAACGGGGTAGAAAATTATACTATTACTTATACAGGCTCATCATATCCGTTTAAGGAGAGGATAGATATCAATGCTTCACCTTGGTTTATATACAATCCTTATGACCAAACCGCTACAACCGATAGTTTTTATGTCGATTATTCCGGAGTAGGAGGTTGGGCAGGCATAGGCAAAACCGGCAATACGGTGGATCTTAATATAAGCACAAGAAGATCTAAGAGAATCGAATGGTAAAAAAAGCTTTTACTCTCATAGAGCTCGTTGTGGCTATAGTAGTTATAGGTATAGCTATGATGAGCATACCTCTTATGTTGTCCCAAGCTTCAAAAAGTAACGAATTTAATATCAACCAAGAAGCTATACTTGCGGGAGTTACAAAGATTTCAAGTATCTTAACTTAC
>JALUKJ010000374.1 GCA_027056615.1 Campylobacteraceae bacterium
TTTTGAAGCTCTACTATAAACTCACTTCCTTTCTCATCGGTACAATACAAATCAAAGATAGCTTTTCTATCTTCTGGACTATCAGGGAGAAGCTCTCCATTTTTAAATATAATCGTCTCTATTTGGTCTTTGCCTTCTAATCCTAAGATGTCATTAATTAGACTTCTTAAAAGCTCTGTATTTTCGGTATCTCCAAATATTTTTTTAAAACCATAATCGGTAAAAGGATTTATATATTTTTCTATATAGCACATTTTTTTCCTTTTTTAAATCATTTTAGCATAAAACAGATAAAAGAACTTTAGACCCCTAATATTGCTTCTCCACTTCCCAAGTTTTCAAATCATCTAAAGCTTTATATCCATCTTGACTTTTCTAAAAATACTCTATATAATACTATTAATAACACTATTAAGGAATATAGATGGTAATACCTGCAAATGAATTAAAAGTAAAAGGTGTCTCTGTTATAGAAGCTATGCTTGATAAATTAGATGAAGTACTCATATCAATAAGAGGTAAAAATAGATATGTAGTTATTGACCTCAACCGATATAATTACCTAAGGGAGTGTGAACTTGAAAAGGCATTGCGAGATGTCCGTGAAGATATAGCAAATGGACGTTCAAGAGTTTTAAGTATAGAGGAACATTTTAAAGAGTTAGACAATGCCTTACGAGATTGAATATACTCAAACATACGAAAAGAAGCTCTTTAAGTTTCTTAAAAAGCATAAAGATATTGTGCCAAGATATAAAAAAACTATACTACTAATGGAAGCCGACCCTTTTCATCCCTCTTTACGTTTACACCCATTACAAGGCAAATTAAAGGGTTTACATTCTGTTTCTATTGATATGCAATACCGAATTAGTATTGAGTTTTATATTGAAGATAGTAAAATTATTCCTGTTAATATTGGTACTCATGATGAGGTTTATTAAAATCTTGCTTCATACTTTTAGAAAATATGGAACAAGAGAAGTTATCAAATGACTAACATCTCTTTGGAGAGAGGGGGTCGAGTCACAAATATAAAGTTATTTGTAACTCTTCTATTTGAGAACCCCAAAATATCATTGAACCCCTCAATAACTTTAATAATCTCACTATTTTTTACTTCAAAACTTTACAACCCACTGATTAAATCTACACATCTCTTAACGCTTCTATCTCTTCAACACTAAGACCTGTTTTCAAAGCAATTGTTTCTGAGTCCAATATATCTAAAAGGTTCTTGGCAATTTCAATAGTCTTTTTCTTCTCTCCCTCTTTTTTACCTCTTTTAATTCCTTGCTCTATTCCTTGTTCAATACCTTGTTCAATTCCTTTCTCAATCCCCTCTTCTAACCCCTCTTTTCGAGCTGTATCAATTGAGTTAATTAAATCTCTATAGACTTTTAGGTTCTTATGATACTTATCTTGTTCAACTTTTGGAAGTTTTAAAAACTCTGCTCTCTCAAAAGCTTTTTCTATGACATCACCTTTTAATTTTGGAGGAATATCTTGTAGCTTGTTAAGGTTTTGAAAGACATAAAGCCACCACTCCAAATGAGAGTTTAGCTCCTCTTTCTCTTTTTTTAGTTTTGGGATTTCTACATAAATCATATTTAGATTATCGTACATGACCTCTTTAGTGTTAATATCGGTTATCTTTCCATGATGTAGATATTGGGGTCTATGTTTAAATCTTTCTACTTCAAAATTTAAGAGTCCAATAAAGTAAATAGGTGTTAAATGAAAATTCCATGTTCCTCTAATGGCTTGTTCTTGAATTGGAAAGGTTGTGTAGTATAAGGCTCTACTTTGAAAATGCTCTTGATAAACCTTTTGAAGCTCTACAATAAACTCACTCCCTTTTTCATCAATACAATATAAATCAAAAATAGCTTTTCTATCTTCTGGACTATCAGGAAGAAGTTCTCCATTTTTAAAGATAATTGTTTCTATTTGGTCTTTGCCTTCTAACCCTAAGATGTCATTAATTAGACTTCTTAAAAGCTCTGTATTTTCGGTATCTCCAAATATTTTTTTAAAACCATAATCGGTAAAAGGATTAATATATTTTTCCATGTAGCACATTTTTTTCCTTTTTTAAATCATTTTAGCATAATATAAATAAAAATTGTAGCTATGATATTCCATCGAACTCAGGTTAGTAGGTGTGACCATCTCTCACCTACAGTTTATATTTTCTATTTAAATATATTTT
>JALUKJ010000375.1 GCA_027056615.1 Campylobacteraceae bacterium
AAATAATAATAAGAAATTTATATAAATATTTTTTAATTAAATTAATTAATCTAATTTAGATTATAATGCTAAAAGGTAAAGTATTAAAAGTAGTTTACCCAATTAAAAAAAAGGAAAAATTATGAGAAGAACAACACTTATTCCTCTAATTTTAACAAGTTTAACAAGCTTAGGAATGGCTGATGCACCAACTGCACCAATTAATGCAGGTGCTTATGGATTTACTGATACAACAGCACGTATTAGTTTTAAAGATATGTCAAACAATGAGACTGGATTTAGATTTGAACATGTACAAGATGGAAATGCTGTCTTAACAACACATATTCCTGCAGACACTAATATCTCTAATAAATATGACTATGTAACCCTTACTGGTTTGACTCCTCATACACTTTACACAATTGATATTATTGCATTTAATGCTGATGGTGATTCAACACCTCTAAGAAAATCTTTTAGAACACTTGCAACACCTAATACCCCTGCACAACCTACAAACTTAGGAACATACAATGAGACACCATCTACTATTAGATTAAGTTTCCTTGACAATGCAAACAATGAAGATGGTTTTAAAGTTTATGATCATAAAACGAAGACACTACTTACAACTCTCCCTGCACATACAGGCTCAGGAGAATATGCATATGCTGACTTTACAGGTCTTGCTACTTGTAGTCTTTATACCATTGACCTTGTTGCTTTCAATGCAGATGGAGAATCAGCAAAATCACAAAAAAGTGGTGTTACTACAGGTTGTATGACAGCTGAGGATATTCCAAATGCACCATCTAATGTTGGCGTATACAATATCACTAGTGATTCTGTTCGCGTAAGCTTCTTAGACAATGCAAATAATGAAGATGTTACTGATGGTTTTATTATTTATAACAATGCTGACAACTCTGTAATGAAAACATTGCCAAGAGATAGATATAACTTAGAGTACCAATATGCTAACTTAACAGGTCTTACTCCTGATACACTTTATACCATTAAAGTTGTAGCTAAAAATGCTGCTGGAGAAGGTGCTGCAGCACTCAAAAGCTTCCGTACATTACCTATAGAATAATAAGCTATTTATTATGCTTCTCTTCAACTTTTTTAGTTGAAGAGAAATCTTTTAGACTTTAATTTCTACTTTCATAGATTTTCTAAAATCAAATTTTATACTTAGGCTCTTCATCTCTCTATTAAATTCTGAAGAATAGTAACATTTATTAAAATTAATATTTAAATTTTTTGAACCAAAATGTGTCAATATCTCCTCTTTTTTTACATTAGGATGAAAATGAAAGCTAACTATGGCATTAGATGATTTATTTAAACTATCCTCAATAATAATTCTATGTTCCTCAAATGTCCATTTTCGAGTATGTAAAATTGGTTTATATCCATCATGTGTAGCTTCTATAGAGTCTTTAGTCTCTTTAATCTCTATAATATTAGCTCTCTCTCCAACTCTAAACCCACCCCAAACCTCACTTTGGTTTTGACTATTTACCTCTACTGTATTGTGAGAAGCTGTTGAACGCTCAATTACTCTTCTACTGTTGGTCTCATAAGTGCTTAATCCCATATCTACAATAAAGGGTTTACCTTTGATTCTAAGTTCAAAATTAAAAGTATCGGCATGTGCATGACCTGGAATATAACTTGCTCCAATCTCTCCAATATCAACAATACATTCGTAATTAGCTTTAGATATTTTTCTATATCCACTCTCTTTTAGCTCTACCTCTTTTCTTTCAATATTCAAACGGTGTGCATACTCAAATAGTTGGTCTGTTGTTGGAGCAATTCCATTTGTACTGTCATTAAAGAGAGGAATATCACCATTTTTGTAGCTGATACTCTCTAACCAACCTAACATTATTTGAGCTTTTGAAAAAAGAAACTTTAATAGGTAGTCATCTTTCCAACTATTGTGCTTAACTAGGTTAATACAATCCAAAAGCCTAAAGAGCATAATCTGATGATACATAGGACTAAGTTCAAAGTGTCCACCATCTTTTAAAATCTGCTCATCTAACTCTTTCTCTAAAATTTTTTTAGCTTTTTTATAGAGTACCTCATCTTGAAAATAGTAAGCACCAAAAAGTAAAGAGAACCCATTTTCCAAAAGATGATTTCCTAAAAGATGATACTCTAAATTATCTAGTAAAAGATAGTATTGAGCATAAAGAGAATCATTTATAGTTTTGTTATCTATTTTGTTATAGGAGATATACTTAATCCAATTAATTCCACGCAGACTAATAGGAAAAGGCTCTAATCCGTCTTTAATAGTATCTATTTGAGCAATAAAATTTTGAAGTAAAAAGAGTTGTTCTCTACTATCACTTTGAGATAGATAGTCAAAATAGGTTAAATTATAAGTCCACAGTTTTCCATACTCACTATAGTTCCAATCTATTTTATCTATAAACTCTTTTTCTAAATTTAAAAACTTAAATTTATTGGGCTTAGTATAGCAATCAGCAATATGTATGCTCTCTTGTAATTTTAAGTTTTGTACTGATGACTTTTTAGAGAAGATAGGTTTTATACCTAGAGTATTTCGTAGCTTTTTTCTAAAAAAGTAGTAAAGCCTATAGTTAATCTGTATAGGCTTTAAAAACTTTACTGTGTTATAGAGTGGTCTGTATCTATTTAACATTCTCTACAGTTCCACTGTTAATAGAATCTAGTATCTTGAAGGTGGTTTTTGTTGTGTTATAGATAGAGTCAAACGAGATAGCAGGTGTACCTGTTGTGACAGCCTCTTTAAAGGCTTTAAACTCATTGATAAACCCTTTATCTTGGTTAGCACTCTTCTCTTTCTCTTTTTTACCATTTTTATAGATAATTAACTCTCTAAAGTCATGCATCTCCATACTTACACCATTTCCAAAAACTTCAATATACTCTTTTGGCATAGTAGAGTCTCCATAAGCATAATAGGCAATAGTAGCTGTACTCCCATTTACATAGTTGAGTGTAATATTTACATTATCTTCATCTGGTATAGATTGATTTGACTTTTTAATAGTTGAAGCATAAACTGACTCTACTTCACTATCAATTAGATAGCTACAAGTATCAATAAAGTGACAAACTTCTCCTATAACTCTTCCTCCACCTATCTCTCGGTCTTGTATCCAAACATTTTTAGGAATTACTCCTGCATTAACTCTATAGTTAACAGCAATTTGACCACTTAATTGCTCTTTCATCTTTTTAACCATTGGAGAGAATCTTCGGTTAAATCCAACTTGAACGATTGAACTTCCACTATATGCTTCATTAATAGCCTCTAACTCCTCTTCATATATACAGAGTGGCTTCTCAACAAAACAGTGCTTTTTATTTTCAATAGCTTTCAATACTAAAGAGGCATGGTAATAGTGTTGTGTAGTAATAGCTACTGAATTAATTTCACTATTTTTAAATATTTCATTACTATCTGTTGTAATATATTTAAAATTGTGCTTTTTACCTGTTCCCTCTGCACTTACACCTGTAGCTGTACAGACAGCAACCAACTCATAACCACCGACTTTTTGAATATTTGGTAAAATTACTGACTTGGTAAAGTTACCTGCTCCAATCAATCCAAGATTAACCTTATCGCTAGAGATAACTTTTTCTGTTCTTTTAACAATCTTATGCTCTTCTAAGTTGATTTTATTGTTGTACTCTAAGACAATTCCTAAATACTTCTCTTTAACCTTACCCTCCAATAAATCATAAGCTTTCATAGCATCATTGTAGTCAAAGGTATGGGTTAATAGCTCTTTTGGAGAGATTTTTCCCTCTTCAATAAGTCCTAAAAATGCTTCAAAATTTCTCTGCTCTGTCCATCTTACTAAATCGTAAGGGTAGTCAATACCTTTCTCTTCATAATCAGGGTCATATCTTCCAGGCCCATAAGCCATAGAGAGGCGTAAATCTAACTCTTTTTTATAATAATCATTTCTAGGAATATCCATACCAACCATACCAAGAAAAACAACACGACCACGCATTCTTGAAATCTCTGCTGCATCAATAACAGGTTGATTAGACGCAGTTGAAGCAGCTATAATTACAGCATCTACTCCATAACCGTTAGAAAACTCATCAGATTTTTTAATTAAATCACCAGCATGACAAGCCTCATCTGCTCCAAGTTTTTTAGCTAATGCAATTTTATCTGGGTCAACATCACTTCCAATAACCTTACACCCGTTTGCTTTTAAAAGTTGTACAGCAAGTTGCCCAAGAAGTCCAAGCCCTATAACAGCTACTCTCTCTCCCAATTTAGGTTCTGTTTGGCGTACACCTTGCAGAGCAATAGCCCCAACAGTTACAAATGAAGCATCAATATCATCTACTCCATCAGGAATTTTCACCATAAGGTTTTTAGGAACATAGTTAATCTCACTATGGTTTGCATACCCTGCACCACCACAAGCAACTCTATCGCCAATGTTTACTCCACTCATATTTTTACCAACTTCAAGCACACGACCTGCCAAACTATAACCAAGAGGAATTGGAGTATCAAGTTTAGTAAATACTTTTTCTAAAGTATTTTTTACACCCTCTTTTTTCATCTTATCTACAACTTGTTTTACTAAGTCAGGTCTATCTTTTGCCTTTGAAAGCATTGATTTTTTAGCAAAATCTACCAACATCTTTTCAGTACCAGCACTTACTAAACTCACTGTTGTCTGAACTAAAACACCATTCTCTTGACACACAGGTGCAGGAACTTCAAAAAGTCCTAACTCTCCTGTTTTAAAACTCTGTATTAACTGCTTCATCTATTTCCTTCTATATTAATTTATCTATTTCATCTTCTATGTTAAAACTTGTCTCTTTAACATCGTTCTGTAGCATCTCTTCAACTTTCAACATAATAAAAGTTGACCACTCTAACTCTTTCCAATCTCGTTTTTTATCAGAAAATGGTTGCATAACAGAGGTCTCATGCCCTGCATCTTTAGGAACAAATCTTTTTACTGTTTTCTTATTTTCATCCCATATAGTCATTTTTCTAAAATCTTCTATTCTTGCAATAATATTTTCATTTTGAAAACTGATATTTTCCATTACTCCTTCAAATGGGTCAGAACGTGTCGAAAAAGTCAAAACCATTAAGTCATCAAAATCTGTCTTTATAGTCAAAACAAAATCATCATCTTTATGTCTCTTATTTGCTGAAATAAGTGTTAACTCAAAATGAGTAGGGACTTTTTCTCTTGACATTACTAAATGAGTAGAGAGGTCTATCCAATGACCTAAATTACTAACTACTCTACTTCCCTCTGATGGATTTCTATACCAATGGTCATCAGCTAATTTATGCCCCATAATAAAACAGTTTAGAGTAATAGAATTCTCTGACATATAGTTTTTAATGGTCTTAATTGCTGGGCTAAATGGACGGTTATATCCAACATAAACATTTTTTTTACTACTACGCACTGTTTTAACCAAGTCTACATACTGTTTCATATTAATAGATATTGGCTTTTCAACAAATACATCTTTACCTTTTTTTAGTGCATCTATTGCATAAGGAGTATGTGTTGCATGGTTAGAGACAACATATATTAGATTAATATTTTCATCTTTTAACATATCTGATACATCAGTAGAATAGTGATAAGCATCATACTCTTTAGCTAAAGAGATTGCTTTGTTTTCATCTATATCCATACTACTACCAATAATATTACCTCTATTCTTTCGTAAAAAATATGCAATATCAGTAAAAGCATGATTACCACAACCAACAATACCTACTACTTTCTTATCATCTTTTAAAGCTACTTTAGGAGGAGTATCAAATACCTTTTTCATATGATACTGCCCTTTAACTTTTATCAATGTACGAGAAGCTCCATACATATAAATATATTTTGAAACTTTTTTAACTTTAGTATAGTTATTCATTTTAATTGTTACCTTTCATTTTTTAAAACACAAAATAATATTATATCATTTTTTATATATAAATGAATTATTTTAGTTGATTTATAAAAATTAAATTATATTTAATATTATTTCTTTATAATATTTAATATTATACAATATTAAATTATATTTAAATCAAACTATGTTACTATTACAAAGTATCAATCAAATATTGATACTTTGTAATACATGGATAAAAAAGGAAATATTATGCCATACAATAAAAAAAATATATTAAAATTCAGTGGATTATCAATTCTACTAACAAGCATGTTATCAGCAGCTACTCCAGCTACTCCTGGTCCCTATGTAGGTGTATATAATGTCACAGATACAACAGCACGAATCTCATTTTTAGATAACTCTACAGATGAAGATGGATTTAAAATTTATATACACGATTCTAATGATGTACTAGATTCAACTCTACCAGTCAATCCTGTTTTAGTAGGAGCACATAATAGTGTAGACCCTTATCAATATGCAGATATTACTGGATTAGATGCAAATACTCTTTATAAGCTTCATATTACTGCATATAATGCAGATGGAGAATCAGTACCAACACACGCATCAAGCAAAAATAATGGACGTATTAGAACTAGCCCTCTAGTCTGTAAACCATTAATGCCTGGAGAGTATGTAGGAACTTATAATATAACTGATACCAGTGCAAGAATTTCATTTTTAGATAATTCAAATAACGAAGATGGGTTTAAAGTTTATGTATATAACTACAACACAAATGCATTAGTCAAAACAATAACCCTACCTGCTGTAAGTAGTATGGGTGGATATCAATATGCAACTATTACTGGACTAACTCCAAATACACTTTATAAAGTTGCAGTAACAGCCTTTGCTTCAGGATGTGGAGAATCAGCACCTACACATGCAAGTAGTGTTACTAATGGTAGATTTAGAACAACAATTAATACTTGTCCTCTTATGCCTGGGGAATATGTAGGAACATATAATGTAACTTCAAGTGGAGCAAGAGTCTCATTTATAGATAATGCTTCAAATGAAACAGGTTTCCATATTTATGCATATGAAGGGTCAACAACCAATACATTAGCTAAAACCGTAACAGTGGGTTCTAAAAGTGGTATAGGTCAATACCAATATGCTAATATTACAGGGTTAGATGCAAATAAATTCTATACAGTAAGAGTTTCAGCCTTTAATAGTAGTTGTGAATCACCGAAAACAACACCAAATAGTGTAAATAATGGTCGTTTTACAACAAAACCATAAGTATTGTCTTTTAAACTAGGGTGTCGAAAAGACACCCTATAAAACATTTAATTATTTCTTACTTTTTGGATATTTTGATTAAGAAAATGGCATGTTTCATAAGTAGTTTACACTTTGGAACCGATGGCTTTAGCCTCGCTTATTATTTTTCGGGACTAAAGTCCAATGCCAATGAATTAACGAATTAATGTTTGGAAT
>JALUKJ010000376.1 GCA_027056615.1 Campylobacteraceae bacterium
AAATATAATAGAGATAAAAAATCTATAAAAGAAGAAGATATTTTCAAGATGATTACAGAGAGTTTAAGCAAACTTACTAAAGATGATGAAAAATGAGAAAAATAGAAAAAGATTTAGCTATTATTCCTAATTCTTTATCTGATAGAAGTAGAAAAGAATGCAAAAAGACAGATAGAAAACGAAATCTTCTTATCTCTCCAAACAGTAGATATAAAAAAGTTTATGATGAGTGTTATAAATGGAAAGATATTCAAGATATGTTAGCCTCTCTTTATAAAAACAAATGTGCTTATTGTGAAGAGAAGATTACACGGATTAATGCTCAAAATCTTAGTAACCAAGAAGAGATTAGCCATACAGTAGAGCACTATCGTCCTAAATCTAAATACCCTTGGTTAGCTTTTTCATGGGATAATCTTTTGTGGTGTTGTGTTCAATGCAATAAAAATAAAGATAATAATTTTGAAATTATAAATAAGCCAATAATCTGTAGTGCAAGTTTTAAGAGCAGAATACATAGCAGTACAAAACTTTATAATAGATTAGAAAAACCTAAAATGGTTCATCCTGAACTAGAAGATGTGATTGATAAACTGCTATTTGATAGAAATGGAAATATTGACTCAAAAGACGATAGAGTAAAATATACCATTACAACTTGTGGGTTAGATAGAAACTATTTAAATGGTAAACGAAAAAAGATTTTAGATGAGCTTATAAATAAGTTTCAAGACCCATTAGTTCAAAAAGACAATGAAAAGAGAAAGCAAATAATAAAAAAGTTTAAAGAGGATAGTAAAAATATGGATAATGAGTTTATTGCATTTCGTATTTGGGTATTAAATATGTTTCAAAAAGGAAGAAAATGAGTAAACTAACAGGCTTTCGCCTAGAGAGAGCAGAGCTTTATAATTGGGGAACATTTGACAAAAAGATTTACAAATTAAACCTAAACGGTGGCAATGGGCTACTTACAGGTGATATTGGTTCAGGTAAATCTACCGTTGTTGATGCAATTACCACGCTACTTATACCTCACCAAAAGATTACCTACAACAAGGCTGCTGGTTCTGCTTCTAAAGAGAGAACACTCTACTCTTATATTGTAGGTGAGTATAAAAATACCATTGATGAGGGAATGGGAAGCTCAAAAGCAGTCTCACTTAGAGATACTAGACACTATACTGTTTTGTTAGCAACTTTTAGAAATGAGTCTATAGATGAGGTTGTAACGGTAGCTCAATTTTTTTGGTTGACCCAAGGAACAAGACAGCCAAACAAGATGTTTGTGGTGGGGAGTCGTGATTTAAATATCCAAGACTATTTTATAGATTTTTCCTCTATTGCTTCTCTAAAAAAAGAGCTAAAAGCCATTAAGGGTGTTCATGTTTTAAACTCATTTAAAGAGTACAGTCAGCTCTTTAGGCGATTGAGTAAAATCAACAGTGAACAGGCATTAAATCTCTTCTATCAGACCGTCTCTATGAAGTCGGTTGGGAACTTAACCTCATTTGTACGAAACCACATGTTAGAGAGTAGTGGAGTTGATGTAAAGATTGATGAGTTGTGTCATAACTTTAATGAACTTAATCAATCACACGATACCGTCCTTAGAGCTAAAAGACAGATGGAGATGTTAAAACCTATTGTAGCAAATGCCTCCAAATATAAGATAAATCTAAAATCTAAAAAAAGTAAAGAGACTCTAAGAGAGTTACTATCGGCATATTTTGCTAAAACAAAAGTAGAGTTAATTAAGAAAAAACTACAATCATTACAGATTGAGCAGACCAAAGCACACTCCAAGATTATTCAAAATAGCAAAGAGCTAGAGCTTTTTGAAGAGGAGAGATTTGAGCTTAAAGATGAGCTTCAAAAGAGTGGTGGAGACAAAATTATAAGCCTTACAAAAGAGATAGAGCGACAAAATCACTTAAGAGATAACCGAAAAAGAGTTCATGCTAACTATCATAAATTATCTAAAAAGTTAGGGCTACCAAGTGTATCTAGTGAGCATACTTTTTTGACCAACCAAACTAAAGTAGCTGTTGAGTTAGAGAAGATTGAGCAGAAACGAGATGAAATGCAACAAGAGAAATCTTTGCAACAGAGCTTTCTAAATAGCCAAAAAAAGGAGAAGAGAGAGCTAGAGCAAGAGATTCGTTTTTTGCAAAATCGTAAGAGTAATATCCCAAAACACAACTCTGATA
>JALUKJ010000377.1 GCA_027056615.1 Campylobacteraceae bacterium
GTAATAGCTGTCATCTCATAAACATTGTCTTTTAAAATCTCTCCACCTGGAAGAACGGTTGTTCCCCATCTGTACCCTGGGGTAAAGACAATATCACTCTTCATCTTCTCTTGAATTGCTTGACCAATTAGAGCATCAAAAGTAGAGTAAAAAGTATCTCGTTTATAGAGAATTCCTTTTGTTGTTCCTAAGACTTCATTTAACTCTTTGTCAAATGGTTTATAGGCTTTAGCAATAAGCTCATCTCCAGCTTTATCAGCAGGAATCAGATTTGAAGCAACAGGAATAAGTTTAAAGTTGTATCCTGCTACTTTTTTATCTTTAATATCAAGGTCAAGTCGTCCAACATATTTACCATGACTTCCAGAGATTAAAATAACTGTGTCATTTACAATAATTGGTTCAGGGATAGGGTCATGTGTGTGTCCACTTAAAATAAAGTCAACACCTTTAACCTTTTTAGCCAACTCTTGGTCTACTGAGAAACCATCATGGCTTAGAACCACAACAGCATCTACCTTTTTCTTGTTACGAAGCTCATTTACATACTCTTGTAGAGACTCATGACGAAGTGCAAAACTCCAACCCTCTGTAAATCGTTTTGGATTTGCAGTTGAGGTGAATGGGAACGATTGACCAATAATCCCAATTTTTGCCCCACCAATCTCTTTTATGGTGTATGGAGGGAAGATAAGCTCTTCAAAGTCATCTGAAAAGGGGTCATTGTCAATAACATTTTGAGAGATAAACTCACCATCAAGCTTTTTAATAAGCTCCATAACACGCTCTTTACCGTAAGTAAACTCCCAGTGACCAACCATTACATCAACACCCAAGTAGTTTTGAGCATCAACAATCGCTTCACCATCAGTTTTTAAGGCAACGGCTGTTCCTTGCCATGTATCACCACTGTCTAAAAGAAGTACATTTTTTTCACCACGCTCTTTTTTAACATGGTCAATAATTGGTTTCATGTGTGATATTCCACCCATTTTTCCAAACTTCTCTGCTAATGTAGCAAAGTTATTGTATGTGTCAAAGTATTGGTCTAATGAACCTGCTTTTATGTTGTAGTACTTCTCAAAGCTATCTCCACAGATAAACCCTGGTGTTCCCACCAAGTTTTTAGCTGAAATAAGAGTTGAAGGCTCACGCCAATAGAGTGGCTTAATATGTGCGTGTAAATCACAAATATGAAGAATGGTTGCTTTACCTTTTGGCTCAAATGCTACAACATCTGAAAAGCTAAGCTCTTTTAACTTCTTTTTTACCTCTTTGCTATCTCCTGCAAATAAGGCATTGGTACTTAAGCCTAAAAGACCTAACGCACCTGCCATATTTAAAAAATCTCTTCTGCTAATATCCATAAAAGCTCCTTATCGTTTCAAGCCAGGTATGGCAATGGCTTTTTTCTCTTTTTGAGCTAAAGTTGAAATATAAACTTCAAGTCCAACCATCTCTTTTGAACCAATAGGAATAACTTTAAGTAGAGCATTTTTCATACACCCTTGAAATCGTCTTTGAAGTGTTCTAAGACTAGATTTTGTCATTCTATATGCTGGCCATGTTGCACCAGAACCTGCTTTACCAAGGTCGGGAAGTGGTTGAGTTCTAAGCACTTGACCTACAATATCAGCCGAGTGACAAGAGACACAAGATAGACCACGTCCACCTCTAGGTGTTTCAAATGTCTTTTTACCTAACTCATAAGAAGCCTTAATATATTTATCTGCATTTATGTCAATATTAATCTGCTCATCATTAGCTAAAGATTTGACATAAGCCAACATAGAGAACATCTCTGTACTCTTAAGTTTTGTCTTCTTCTTTCCTTGTTCTACTTGCATTGCTTGTAGAACTTGGTCAAGACCTACAACATTTCCCATTTTTTTAATGTATCTTGGGAAACCTGCAATGTATTTAGGAAGTTCTTTTTCACTTACACCTAAAAACTTTGCTAATGCTTTTTCATCACCAAGCTTTTCAAACAGCTCTCCACCCTCTTCTACAAAAATATCAGCAGGGTTATTCTCTAACATCTCTTTATACATTGCTCTATCGGCATCACTCATAGCAAACTGCTCTCCAGCAGAGGCTAAGGTAACCATAAGAGCTATAGGTAATAGTAATTTTCTCATAGCCTACCCTTTTGGTTTAACTTTTTTGCTTTTAGAGTTTTTCTCACCTTGGTTATCTGTATAGTCAAC
>JALUKJ010000378.1 GCA_027056615.1 Campylobacteraceae bacterium
ACGATATACCTAGTAATAAAAAATCATCTGTGGCTATTGAACTCTCTCGTCTTTTTAAAAAAGGTGTGGTTAAAAAGATTTCTAAGGGGAAATTTTACAAACCGAAACAGAGTAGATTTGGAGAGATTGCTCCTAGTGATGAAGAGATTGCAAAGAGCTATTTGGTTGAAGAAGATGCTTATATAACAGGGTATGGGGGATATAACCGATTGGGGTTGACAACACAGATACCCAATGTGATTACCATCGCTTCAAATCGTGTTCCAAGCCGAATCAAGATTGAAAATGTTAATATAAAATTTGTGCCAAATATCGCTAATGGTGGAGTGAAAGATACTCAAATTTTGCAGATTTTAGATTCCTTGCGAGATATAAAAAAGATTCCTGATAGTTCGCCAAATGATGTTGTTCTCTCTATCAAAAAGATTGTTAAAAATTTTGATGAGAAGAAGATAAAAAAGATGTTGAAACTTGTAAAAAAATATCCCCCTAGAGTCAAAGCCATTTTAGGGGCGATACTCAAAGAGATGGGGCGATGGGAAGAGGCGTATCTGTTAAAAGAGATGCTCAATCCTTTGACGACCTATAAGATAGGAATTAGTGTAAATACATTGTCAAATCGAGACGAATGGAAAATAGCATAATGAGATTGCATAAGAACCGTGAACTTTTTGAAGATGTTGTAAAAGCGACAGCCCAAGCGATGAATATCTCGTTTTTGTATGTGGAGAAAGATTATTGGGTTAGCTATATTTTAAAGGCTCTCTCCCAAAGTGAACACATCGAACAGGCGATATTTAAAGGTGGTACGGCTCTTTCTAAAGCTTACCGAGTGATAGAGAGATTTTCAGAAGATATTGATTTGGCAGTTATCTCTACAGATATGACCTCCAATCAGACAAAAAAACTGATAAAGAGGATTGAGAAGAGCATAGTTGATGACAATTTTAAAGAGATAGTTGACCATATCCAAGTCTCAAAAGGTTCAGAGTTTAGAAAAACTGTTTATGATTATGCCAAGTTGGAGAGTGGAGATTTTGGACATGCGAACTCTAATATTATTGTAGAGTTAAACTCATTTGTACAACCACACCCTTATGAACTTCAAGAGATTTCATCTTATGTTTATGATTTTTTATTGTATAAGGCTGATGATATTATCGCAGAGTATGAACTTGAACCGTTTAGTGTAAATGTTTTGGATTATCGGAGAACTTTTTGTGAAAAATTGAGTGCTGTAGCTAGAGCCTCTTATGAAAGTAATGGAGAGTTTGGCGAATTAAAAAAGAAAATCAGACACCTTTATGACCTATATTATCTAATGCAAGAGGAGGAGATAATCCAATTTCTAAACTCTGATGATTTCGCTACAATGGTTCAAAGTGTACGAATAGATGATGGTCGTCAATTTCATTCAGAGTGGGCGACGGTAGCTCTCTCTTCTACGGCTATATTTTCTGATACTGCTATGGTTTTGAGTAAAATTGAAGAGTATTATCGTAGTAACTTTGTAGATTTGGTTTATAGTGACTCATTGGTAAGTATGGGAAAGATACAGATAGAAATTGAGCGTATTGCTGATAGATTGAGTGAAGAGGCGTTGTGATGACAACTCCAAATCTCTCACTCCCTCCCCCCAAAAAAACAAAGGAATAATAAACAAATTAATAAAAATAGCAAAAAGCAACCCACCCATAATAGCAATAGCCAAATCTTGAATAATCTGTGTCCCTGTTCCTATAGCTAAAGCAATAGGTAGAAGTGCCAAAGCATTAGAAACCATGGTCATGAGTATTGGTTTGGCTCGTAGGGTTAGTGCGTCTAGTTGCTGTTCTATCTCATTGTCTCTTTTTTCACTATTTATCTGATAAAAATCAAAGATAAGTACATTGTTATTGATGACAATACTCAACACTATCAATATGCCCATAAATGCCATAATATCTAGGGGTTTTGCCGTAAGATACAATGCACCCAATACGCCTGTAGTGGTTAGAATCAGTGCCATAAGTATGGAAAATGCAATGCGAAGTGAAGAGAAATTAAGTAGTAGCCCTATGAAGATAATGCCAATAGCAAAAAGTATAACCAAGCTCATCTCTTCAAATGATTTTTGTTGCTCTTTGTAAAAACCACTGATGTCGGTGCTAATGTTATTTGGCAATTCTGCTTTGTCTAAAGTCTGTTGTATCTCTTTGACCA
>JALUKJ010000379.1 GCA_027056615.1 Campylobacteraceae bacterium
CCTTGTTTAATTTTAAAAGAGTTAGAAGATGGGTCATAAATCTCTGTTCCTATAATATCACTAGGAAGTAAATCGGGGGTAAATTGAACCCGTTTAAAGTCCAAACCAAGTGAAGAGGCTAAGGCATTGACAGCTGTAGTTTTAGCTAACCCTGGTACTCCCTCTAGCAAAATATGACCACGCGTTAAAAGACCTATCAAAAGCCCCTCTATCATCTTCTCTTGACCTACCATTACTTTGGCTATCTCTTTTTTTATATTTTCAACTATGGGATTCAATCCAACACTCCGTTTTTTAAGATATTTTACTCTGTTGGAGTTAATATGAGATTAAGAAGAAAAACTAAATGAAAAGGTAGAACCCCTATCCTCTTCACTCTCAATCTCTAAAGCTGTGTTATGCAACTTCAAAATTTGTTTAACAATTGCTAATCCTAAGCCCATTGAGTTATCCCATGAGTGTTCATCGGTTCTAAAAAACTTTTTAGTCACTTTATCAATATTATCTTTAGATATACCAACTCCTTTGTCAATAACAGAGACTCTATCTTTTTCAAATTTAACAGTAACAATATCATTTGAATATTTTAATGCATTTTCAATCAGATTTTTTAAAACAATCTCCATTAACGCTCTATCTGCTTTTACTACAAAAGGGTCACCCTCTACAACTATCTCTCTCTTTTTATATTTATCTTCCAAATTAAGTGCAACCTCATGAGCTAATGGATTCAAATCAAATTTACTTAGTTGTAACTTCTGTCTACCACTCTCAAAGCGATTCCAAAGAAGCAGACGACTTAAAAGCTCCTCTATTTTCTCCCCATTATTATATATTTTTCTTAAAAATTTAAGACGCAGAGCTGTAGGTATCTCTTCATCTTCTGTTAATGTTTGAGAGTATCCCATAATAGAAGCAATGGGATTTCTAAACTCATGAGCAATAGCAGAGAGCATGTCAGAGCGCTGACGATTTTTAAGCTTAATTTTTGCAGTATATTTACGCTTATCTTTTTCTCTCTTTTGCATTTTTCGTAAAGTAAGAATTAGTTTTTCATTAATACGCTCAAACTCATAAGTAAAAAAACGAGCTGAGGGTTCAAGGTTAACACTCGCTCCTGAGAGATAATCTTCTACATTTTTTAACTCTTTAGAAACTTGTTTAGTTCCATAATAGACCGAAATCAACAATACAATTTGAGAAGCTGTAAAAAGAGTAATATAGAAATAGATACTCTTAAATTTATCTGGTGTGACAAGCAGAATAAAAGAGAAGAGAAAAGTAACAAAGATAACAAGAGTAATAAGTCTGGCTATGACATATTCACTCAATGAGGGTCGTCTGTACATAGCCATGTCTAAACTATCTTCCTTCAAGCTGATGAACTTGTTTTTTCAGCTTATAAATCTCTTTGGTATACTGTGCTAAAGACTCCTGAATCTCTCCAATATCCCACTCCTCTACGGCTAACTCTAACTCATCATGTTTCTCTCGATACACAGCTAAGAGTTTTTCTAATTTTTCTTTTAATTCCTCTACTGTTTCATTTATTACTTCTGACATCATTCATCCTTTCCTTTAAGGTCAAAAAGTTTTAGAACCTTTTTACCATATTAACAAAAATATTATAAAGAGTCTCAACTTCTTTAATACTTGTTCTCTCATTTAATCCATGAATTCTGTCATTAATGACCCCAAACTCTACAACTTCAATACCATAAGGAGCAATATGTCGCCCATCACTTGTACCTCCTGCTGTTGAGAGTTTAGGTTTTACCCCTGTCTCCTCCTCGATTGCTTGACTTAACTCTTTAACAATAAACGAATCTTTGTTGGTTACGAAAGGATATGAGCCTTGTTGCAACTCTAACTCATACTCTAAACCATTAAGTTTTTCTTGCATAAATGCTCTTACACTCTCTTTGGTTGTATTTGTTGAGTTTCGTACATTGAACATCATCTTTAATTCATTAGGAGTTACATTTGTTACCTCCATACCTGAACGAATATCGGTAATAACCAACTTAGAAGGAGCAAAGTTCTCATCTCCATTGTCAAGGTCATGTCCTGCAATTTTAGGCAAAATAGGAGCTATATTGTGAATAGGGTTTATAGCTTTTTCAGGGTAGGCTACATGTCCCTGTTTTCCTTTGAGCGTTAAGTACCCATTAATAGAACCACGACGACCAATCTTAATGGCATCTCCCATCTGCTCTTCACAAGTAGGTTCAGCAATAATACAATAATCAGGAAGTAAATCTATCTCTTTTAGATGTTTTAAAACTATCTGTGTTCCATACGTTCCATCTCCCTCTTCATCAGAAGTAAGCAGAAGTGAAAGACGACCTGAAAAGTCATTGTCCATATCACGTACAGCTTGAACAAAAGCAGATAGACCAGACTTCATATCTTGTGTTCCACGAGCATAGATATATCCATCTTTTATCATAGGAACAAAAGGGTTAGTCTCCCACCCATCACCTGCTGGAACTACATCTACATGACCTGCAAAACAGAGGTGTTTTCCCTCTCCAAATTTTTTGGTTAGAAATAGGTTCTTTACCCCACCTTCATTTACCCACGTTGCTTCAAAATCTGCTAAGTAGTTCTCTATGTATGTTAGTAGCCCTCCATCATCAGGAGTTACTGACTCTACTGCGAGTATCTTTAAAAAAAAATCTATAACATTTAATCGTTTTTCCATACATTATCACCTATTAAATTAATAGACAAACAATATCTAATAGTTTTAGAAAAGTAGCTTATAAGAAATATATCACTAAAAATCCCAATAAGGAATTATTTGTGTTAAAAAGTGACGCTATTTGAGAATTGAACTACTAAAATAATAGGTTTTTTATAAAATATTCTTAATTTGGAGTAGACTTATACAATTACTCTACAAATAGTTCCTATACTGTTGTTAGGAGTCTAAATAAGTTTTAGGTGGGAGACAATTACAACTTCTGCAATAAATTAACGATTATTACCTCTCCTCTTTGTACTCCTATGCGAAGAGTAAGAGGTTTTATCTATTTTCAAAAAGATATTAATATGCTAAAAAAGACTTTTATACTACTTTTAATTTTCACCCTTTCTCTCCTCTCTAATGTTATTGTAGGTGCTGAGCAGACAACCAAATATTTTCCACTTATAAAAGGAAAACGTATTGCTTTAGTGGTAAATCAATCCTCTTTAGTTGAGGAGGAACATCTAGTTGACAAACTTTTACAAGAACAGATAGATGTAGTAAAGATTTTTGCTCCTGAACATGGTTTTCGTGGTACTGCTGATGCAGGACAACATATTAAAAATAATATTGACTCACAAACAGGTCTACCTATTATCTCACTCTATGGAAAGCATAAAAAACCAACTAAAAGAGATTTAAAAGATGTTGATGTTTTAGTTTTTGATATTCAAGATGTTGGTGTTAGATTTTACACCTATCTCTCAACCCTACACTATGTTATGGAAGCAGGAGCAGAGTCTCATAAACCTATAATTGTTTTAGATAGACCAAACCCTAATGGAAACAGAGTAGATGGAGAGGTGCTAAACTTAAAATATAAATCTTTTGTAGGAATGCACCCAGTACCAATACTATATGGTATGACCATTGGTGAGTATGCAAAGATGATAAATGCAGAGGGGTGGTTAAAGGGTCATAAAAAAGCAGATTTAACAGTTATTCCTTTAGCTAACTATACTCACAGTACCTTCTATTCATTACCTGTAAAGCCATCTCCTAATCTACCTAATGATTTATCAATCTATCTCTATCCATCATTGGCATTTTTTGAGGGAACAGTATTTTCAGTAGGACGTGGAACTACTAAACAGTTTCAACTCTATGGAGACCCACACTATAAAAAGCATAATTTCTACTTTATCCCTATATCTAGGGAAGGAGCAAAGTATCCAAAACATAAAGGTAAAAAGTGTTATGGTGTCGATTTGAGTTCTGAACCAATTATAAGTGGTGAAGGGATTAATCTTTCTTATCTCTTAGATGCATATAAAAACTATCCATATAAAAAGAAATTTTTCTTAAAAAATCACTTTATAGATAAACTATCTGGTTCAAATAGACTTAGAAAACAAGTTTTAGCAGGTAAGAGTGCAACAAGCATAAAAAAGAGTTGGCAAAAAGGACTTAAAGCGTTTAATGAAATTAGAAAGAAGTATTTAATTTATCCATAATATATAGGGGGAGAGAGAAGATTGAGTGAACGAAGAGTATTAAGTTTAATTGCGTGGGGTATATTTGCTCTAATGGTATATGCCTTTTGGCAAGGTAGAGTACTCAATACAACAGTCTTAATACAAGCTGGTCATGTAGGACGAACAAAAGGTAACACAGGTTCTATATCTACTAATGGATTAGTAGAATCAAAATGGAATGAACGTGTAGCCATTCGTGTTGAGGATATTTTAAAGAAAAAAGGTATTAGAGTCACTAGAGTAGGTGCAAAGATACCTATAGCCAATGCAGTGATTGCAGTAGCAATTCACTTTGATGGTTCAGCTAATGAGTGTGCCACAGGTGCTTCTATTGGGTATGATGGCTCTTCTGAAGCAAAAAAATTAGCAAAAGATTGGAGACAAGAGTATAGTAAATTTTTTCCATTTAAATGGCACAAAGATAACTTTACTCCTAATCTAAAACACTATTACGGCTTCTCTAGAGTAAATGCAAGTAAAGGATTTTTAGTCTTAGAATTGGGTGAGATAACCTGTAAAAAACAGACCGATTGGTTAGAGCCAAGACTAGGTGAGGTGGCAAATAAGATTGCCTATTTTATAATTAAGGAATTAAAAAAATGAGAAATTTAAAACATATATTTTTATCGTTAACAGCATTGTCTATAATGAGTTGTGCTAATAGTACACAAGAGCTTAAGATTATTGATAAACCGATTGATTTTGGGCAAGAGCGTATAGATATGACCAAGGCTTATATTAAAAAGCATTATGGTTTTGAGGTAGAGAATATTGAGATAGAGCCAAAGATAATTGTACTTCACTGGACAGCAGAGATGAGTTTTGATAAGAGTTTTAAACGGTTAAAACCTCAAAAACTATTTTCAGATAGAAAAGATATTGCCAAAGCTTCAGCTCTAAATGTATCAGCACAATTTTTAGTTGACCGAGATGGAACTGTTTACAGACTTATGCCTGAAAACTGGATGGCACGTCATGTAATTGGACTAAACTACTATAGTATTGGTGTTGAGAATGTTGGAGGAAAAGGAAATAAAAAAGATGACCTAACCCCTGCACAGTTAAAATCAAACATAGCTTTAGTGCGTTACTTAAAAGAGAAGTATCCAACTATTACACATTTAATTGGGCATTATGAGTATCGCCAAATGGAAGGAACAGAGTTTTGGCTAGAGTTAGATAAAGGCTACCGAACTAAAAAATCAGACCCTGGTAAGAGATTTATGAGAGATGTTAGAGAGGCTGTAGCAGATTTGAATTTGTCTACTCCACCTAAACCTTAATCCTCTTCCACTCTCCCCTATCAAAAGCTTTCCACAAAAAGAAAGCTTTTACAAAGGTGTCTGAAATCATTGCTATATAGACCCACATAACATCGTGTAGATACCAAGACAAAAGAAACGCAGGGATAATCCTAACTAACCATAAAGAGGTAAGGTTAATGCGTAAAGTACGTTTAGAATCTCCTGCTCCACGTAATGCACCAGAGAGTACAAAGTTAAAGGCTAAAGGTATTTGAGATAGTCCTACTATTTGTAAATATAGACTAGCCTTTTCTATAGTTTTTGAATCATTTGTAAAGTACTGAACAATAAGCTCAGGGGTAAAAATCATAAAAAATGAGAGAAAAAACATAAGTGCTGTTGCATACTTTAAGACAAGTAATACGTCTTCACGAGACTGTTCAGGCTTTTTAGCTCCTAACCCTTGCCCCATTAATGCCATAGCTGCTATGGTAAAACCAATCCCTGGCATAAAAGCTAAACCTTCAATACGTAAACCTATCTGATAACCTGCTAAAGTTTCAGTACTATAGTTAGCAATAATATAGGTGAACAACATAAAAGAGCTAACTGTTAATGTACGCTCATAGGTTGCAGGAAGTCCTACTTTTAAAGCTCTGTCTAATATCTTTTTTGAAAAATATAAAATTGGTCTAAAAGGTGTTTTACCGTTAATATAAAGCCAAATATAAACAAGCATTTCTAAAAAATTTACAATAACAGTAGCCAAACCAGCACCAACCACACCCATGGCAGGAACACCAAAGTTTCCAAAAATAAGTACGTAATTTAAAGAGACATTTAACAAGATAGAGGTAATTTTTACATACATTGGAGTAGTGGTATCACCTGTGGCATTAAGTGCTGTTACAAAGACAAATTTAACTAAAAGAAAAGGTATCATCAGAGTTAAAACACTTACATAAGAAGTACCTAACTCTTGAACCTCTTGTGCTACTCCCATTAGAGCATAAAAATAGTTTGCTCCCAAATACCAAAATAGTGTCATAGGAATAGAAAGCATAAATGCAAAGCTTAAAAGTGTGGCTAAAGCCAAAGAGCCTTGTCTCATTCTCTTTGCACCATAAAAACGAGAGATTAAAGCACTTGTACCTACTTGAAGTAGAGTCAATATAGAAAAGACAAACATTAAAGCTTGAAGTCCCATACCTACAGAAGCTACAGCCACAGCAGATATAGTCCCCACCATAATAAGGTCTGTAATGACTTGAAGCATATCAAGCAGAGAGTTAAATGCAGCAGGTAATGAGATACGTAGAATCTTTTTGTGTTTGGCTTTATCTATTTTTAACAAAGAAAAGTCTCCTTGTACATCTCTTCCTTGTAACCCACAAAAACTTTACCATCACCATACTCAATAACAGGACGCTTAATCAGATAGTTCTCTTTTGCCATCCATTTAATCTTCCCCTCATCATCAAGATTAAGCTCTTTTAATTTTAAATCTCTATATTTTGTTCCACGGGTATTAAAAAGAGTCTTTATATCAATCTGTTTTAACCATTCACGAATTTTATCTTCACCTACAGATTCTACTTTATAATCTACAAAGTCAAACTCAATACCATTCTCTTTCATAAACTTTCTTGCTTTTCCTACACTTGAGCAGGTTTTTATGCCGTATATTGTCATATATATGCCTTATAATTTTTTTGTGATTATACTATAAACCTGAGTTCAACGGAATACCATATTCCGTCAAACTCAGGTTATAAGATTAATCTTACTTACCCCATTCCCCTCTTTAACAATCTGTACTTGATTTGAAATAGTCTCTTTTAAAACACTTAGGTGAGATACAATTCCTATTAACTGACCTCCTCCCTTTAGAGTTTTT
>JALUKJ010000380.1 GCA_027056615.1 Campylobacteraceae bacterium
TTTAAGAGTAAAATTATTGCTTCTATTTCTATTCTTTTTTTAGTATTTCTTTTTCCCTCTAGGACACTTTTTACTAACTATATGCACAAGAGTAATATATATGATAAACAACTTATAGGACTTAAATATATTGAGGCAATTCATGGTTTTATTCATACTGTACAGCTTCACCGTTCATCTTCTATAGATTATTTACAAGGAAACAAAGAGATGAAAGATGATTTAGAAGATTTAGAGTCTAAATTTTATCACCAACGTAAAGAGATAATGGATTTTGATGCTATTCATTTAAATATTTTAACTTCAGAACAAAATTTTGCAAAGGCGATTGCACTTTTTGAACTTATGAAGTTTGAAAAGTTTGATGACAAAACATCAGTAGATAAAATATATATAGAACATAGTAAAGTTGTAGATAGATTAGTTGAAACAATTAAAGATATTGCAGGTAAGAGTAATTTTGCAAGAAGTAAAGATTTACGCATAAATTATTTAGCTTCAATGCTTCAAGAAAAACTTTTACGACTATATGAAACAAGTAGACAACTTAAAGATTCAACCAAACGACAGATTCACAATAGCTTTACATTAAAGTCTCAAAAACTACTTCTCTACTCTCTTAATACTGATTTGAGTACTTTTTATGAGAACTTAAAAGAGAACAAGCTTTTAAGCGAACTTGACAACTATCATAATTTAGAGAAGTTAGCTACAGCTATTATTTACAATATCTCAGAACAGTTACAAATTTTAGATGAAAATATCTTAGCTAGAAATCATAAAAATCTTTTACATAAAAAGCTATTTCTTAAAAAAGTTACAGAAGGAATAGAGATTCAAGAGAAGTTTTATGACCGTATTCTTTATACTTATGAAAATACAATTAACACTCTTAAAGCTCAGTTAAAAGGCAATGAGTGGTCGCTTTTTTGGGTACTAATTTCTATTTTAGTATTTGTTTTTTATGTTATTATTGCCTTTTATCAATCCATAACAGGAAACCTGAAAAAGCTTCAAGAAGCTTCTGAACTTATTTCAACAGGTCAAACAAAAATTAAGCTAGAGGTTGATAAACCAGATGAGATAGGTGATGCGTTACTTGCATTTAATACCATGAGTGAAAAACTTACAGAGAATATCGCTTTTTTAGATGGATATAAAAAAGCAATTGATAAAAGTAGCATTGTTTCAAAAACAGATATACATGGAATTATAACTTATGTTAATAAGATGTTTTGTGATGTTTCAGGGTATAGTAAAGAGGAGCTAGTTGGGCGTTCACATAATATCATAAGACATCCAGATGTACCTAGAGAAGTTTTTAAAGAGATGTGGGATACTATTCAAGCTAAAAAGGTTTGGAAGGGTATTGTAAAAAATAGAAATAGAGATGGCTTTGCCTATATAGTACAGGCAACTATTACACCTATTTTAGATAGTGATAATAATATTTTAGAGTATGTAGCAGTACGACATGACATAACTGAACTAGAAAAAAGTAAAGAAGAGATTAGAAAACAAAGAACAGACCTATTAACAGGCTTACCTAATAGAAATCAACTTTTGGTTGATTTAAAAAGTGCTGTGAAGCCAATAGTTTTTTATCTTAATATTGATGATTTTTCTGGATTTAATGACTTTTATGGTTCAGCTATAGGGGACTCTGTATTGCTTAATTTAACAAATACATTGAGTGAACTTAGAGTAAAAGAGGATTTTAAACTCTATAAGTTACAAGCTGACCAGTTTATTCTACTCTTTGAAGATGAGTATCTTGTAAAGAAAAACCTTAAAGAGTATTTTATAGAACTTGTTGAGAAGATAGAAGAAGATATTTCCAACATTAATTTTGAAAATCAAAACCGTATTAATATCTCGGTAAGTGGAGGTGTTGCTACCTACTATGACCATGACAACTATCAAAATCTTATTTTATATGCCAATATAGCTAGAAAAAAAGCAAAAGAGTCTCATAAAAAATTCTTATTTTTTGACCCTACTATGAGAAAAAGTGAAGATTATGCAAAAAATATTGAGTGGATAAAACGTATTAAAGAGGCAATTGATGATGATAGAATAGTTACTTATTTTCAGCCAATACTTGATAATAAGACAGAAAAAATTATGAAATATGAAACTCTAGTACGTATGTTAGATAGAGATGGTGACCCTGTTCCTACTTGGACCTTTTTAGAAATTGCCCAAAAAGCTAAGCTCTATCCTGAAATTACAAAAATTGTTATTGATAAGGCATTTAAAAAGTTTGAAGATTTACCAGAGATTGAATTCTCACTTAATTTAACTATTGATGATATTCTTTCAAAAACAACAACTTCATATATTTTTGATAAATTAGCAAAGTATAAGTACTCTAGCAGAGTTATTTTTGAGATTACAGAGTCAGAAGAGGTTAATGATTATAAAATTATTAATGAGTTTATCAAAGAGGTTAAAAAATATGGTGTAAAAATTGCTATTGATGATTTTGGTTCAGGATATGCAAACTTTGAACATATTATTAATATTGATGCAGAGTATATTAAAATAGATGGCACACTTATTAAAAATATAGCTATCGATAAAAATGCAAAAATTATTACTGAAGCAATTATTGACTTTTCACGTAAGTTAGGACGAAAAACAATTACAGAGTATATTCATAATAAAGAAGTCTATCAAA
Organism: Campylobacteraceae bacterium; assembly: GCA_027056615.1. Classification (GTDB taxonomy): domain Bacteria; phylum Campylobacterota; class Campylobacteria; order Campylobacterales; family Sulfurovaceae; genus UBA1140. The sequence goes on from JALUKJ010000380.1 coordinate 2,681, forward strand.
TTGTTAAAGAGTTAGGTGCTGATTATTCACAAGGTTTCTATTTTGGAATGCCTCTTCCAGAGCTTATTTAGTTGTAAATTGTTATTTTATACTTGAAAGAATAGTGGTTAATATAGCTAAAAATAGTGAAGAACAGATAATAACTGAATTTTTGATTTTTTTTAATTAATTTTAAATTTTATATTGTTTTAAGAAAAACTATGTGTTATACTTACTTTATGAAACGATTACTAAACATAGTTAAACTCTTGAGTTTGCTTTTATTATTATCAAATACTACTGTTTACGCTGAAGAAATCTCGGGGATTAAGCCACTTTATAATAAAGTTTACCGTTCAGAGAGAGTAGGTGACTCTTACCACTTTTTACTTTTGACAAAAAATGGAATTTTTTATCATCTTATTACTAATAAAACAGGTAAACTAACAGCTAAGGAATTAAAATCTTCTAATATATTAAGTATTTTAAAGAAGAAACAATCGTGGGGAAAAGCCTATCCTAAAAAAGGAAAGTACACCATAGATAAGGGAAAGATTTATACAAAACTTTTATGGAATAGAATTAAAGTACTCTCCTCTAAAAAGATAAAATACTTAAATAAAGTCCTATATCTTCAATAGTCTATCTCTGATTTCTGTTATAATTAGAGTTTAGATTATATAAGGATAATTTATGTATGGATTTTATAGAGTAGCATCAGCTATTAATTTTACTGTTGTTGCCAATCCTCAAAAAAATGTAAAAGAGGTAATTAAACTTCTTAATCTTGCCTATCAAGATGATGTCTCTATTGTTGTTTTTCCAGAACTTACATTGACAGGCTATACCTCCTCCGACCTATTTTTAAATCAATTGCTTCTTAATAAACAGAATGATGCTTTAGAGATATTACTTCAAGAGAGTAAAAATATCTCTACTATTGCCATTGTAGGTCTTGCCCTCTTTGAGCGTTCTTTTCTATATAACACAGCAGTAGTCATTCAAAATGGAGATATTTTAGGAGTTATTCCTAAAAGTTATTTGCCAAATAAAAAAGAGTTTTATGAAAAACGGCAGTTTATATCTGGTAAAGATATAAAAAATAGTTCAATTGAACTATTAGGTAAAGAGGTTCCATTTGGTATTGATTTACTCTTTAAAGCAGGTAATAAAATAGTTTTTGGAGTTGAAGTTTGTGAAGACCTTTGGGCAATTACTCCCCCATCAAATCAGATGTCTGCCAATGGTGCTAATGTTATCTTTAACTTAAGTGCAAGTAATGAACTTGTTGGAAAAGCAGAGTATCGTGAGGAGTTAGTACGAACACAGAGTGCTAGATGTATGGGGGCTTATGTTTATGCTTCATCAGGAGTAGGGGAGTCTACTACCGATACCGTTTTTGGTGGTCATGCACTAATTTCAGAGTATGGCTCAACCCTAGCTCAAAATGAACGTTTTTCTATGCAGAGTCATTTTATTACAGCCGATATAGATATAGAGCGATTAAATTGGTTACGAATGAATGAGTCTAGTTATTGTGATGTTAAGCGAACAGAGTGTAGATTTATTAGAACAAAAGAGATAGTTAATATAAAAGAGTTAAGACGTTTTATCACCTCAACACCTTTTGTGCCTTCAATCTATCAAGAGAAGCAACATCGTTGTGATGAAATTGTTCATATTCAAGCTTATGGACTTATTAAACGGATGCAACATACTCATATTAAAAAAGCCATTATAGGAATATCTGGTGGGTTAGATTCCACTTTAGCAGTTCTTTCTACCTACAGAGCCTTTGAGTTGATGAAGTGGGATATTAAAGATATTATAGCTATTACCATGCCAGGGTTTGGAACTACAAGCCGTACTAAAAATAATGCAGTTGAGCTTTGCGAGTTGTTAGGAGTGACACTTAGAGAGGTTGATATAAGAAAGTTAGCATTTACAGAGTTTAAAGCAATAGGGCATGAGGTAAGTGACCACTCTGTAACCTATGAAAATGTCCAAGCTCGTGCAAGAACAACTATACTTATGAACACAGCTAACAAAGAGGGTGGTTTGGTTATTGGTACAGGAGATTTAAGTGAAATAGCTCTTGGTTGGTCTACCTACAATGGTGACCACATGAGCATGTACGCTTTAAATTCTGGTATTCCAAAGACTCTTATACAGTATGTTATTGAGTACTTTAAGAGCAATGAAAAGATAGCTCATATTATAGATGATATTTTAGCTACTCCTATTAGTCCAGAGCTTCTGCCTCATGAGGGTGATGAGATAGTGCAAGAGACAGAATCAATAGTTGGACCTTATGAGCTACATGATTTCTTTTTGTACCATTTTATAAAGTATGGAGCAGAGCCAAAAAAGATTCTATTTTTGGCTAATCATACTTTTGAGAAGTATGAGGAGAAAGAGATTAAAAAATGGCTAAAAAAATTTATTTGGCGTTTTTTTACCCAACAGTTTAAACGCTCATCTATGCCAGATGGTCCAAAGGTAGGAACCATTAGCCTTAGCCCAAGAGCCGATTGGAAAATGTCAAGTGATGCAGATGTGCAGATGTGGTTAGAAGAGTTGTAGTTAACTTTTACTCTTATCATCTTTCGCATAAAGCTTATTTTTTAACAAAATAAGCTCTCTTGAGAGTTCAGAGAGTTTTCTTTCATACTCTTTATTTTTCTTTTTTACATCTGTTAATTGAGTTGTTAGGTTAAATTTTCGCTCTGTAGCATTAGAGGTAATAGTCGCAATCTTTTTTTTGAGATTTATAATCTCATTTTGAAGCTTTTTATTTTCTTCTGAAAAATCTTTGGGACTAGGTTGAATACGGTTTTTCATATCTAAAATTTGTGTTTTAGCTACTTCTAATTCACTACTGTTTTTAACAAGTCGTCGTTGAAGCTCTATAACTTTCTCTTCTAAGATTTTATTTTCATTTTCAAGGTGAGATAGAGAGTCTTTTTTATGCTCTTTGGCTGAGGTAGTAAACTCACGATGTTTCATCTTTGTTTGGTTAAGAAGCTCTTTTGTTTTAAATAACTCTTTTTGAGAATTTTGAATAAGCATTTTCTTCTCATTCATGAGTGTTTCCATCTGTTCATTCCACTTGTGCTCTTCTTTCTTTAATCTCTCTTTCCAGTTTTGGTTATTTTCTAAAAGCTTACTCGAACAGTTACCTCGTACAAGCCAACCGACAATGAGTCCAATAAATCCTGCTGTAAGTAGATATAGTGAGATTTGTATAAGTAAGTAGTTCATTATTTTGTTCCTTTTCTATTTTATTCTTTTTATTGTAAATTCAATTCTTCTGTTTTGCTCTCGTCCCTGTTTTGTTGCATTGGAAGCAATAGGATTTTCTGCCCCATGTCCAAAAGCTTTAATAGACTTTTTATCAATACCTTTTGAGATTAGGTAGAGTTTGACTTTATTTGCTCTTTGTTGACTTAATCGTTGATTATATTTCGCATTTCCACGGTTATCTGAGTAACCGTCAATAATAATATTTGAAGAACACTCTTTTAAAATAGTGCTAATTTGGTCTAGTTGTTGATAGCTACTCTTTTCAATATTGCTACTATTGTGTGCAAATTGGATTTTTCTTTTACTTAAAATATTATTTAGTTGTTCTTGACAGTTAGATTGATTTATCTCATTATTCTCTTTTGTTAGATTAGTATCAATTTTTTCTATTGCTTGTTGATTAGTAGAGTTAAGTTCTGTTGTATTGTTTTTATCTTTAGTAGAGATATTACTATCTTCTAGTGTTATTTTAGTTCTATTTAAATCATATGAACTGTTTTCTTCTTTACTGATTTCTGTTGTAGCTATATCTACTTTTTGCTCCTCTTGGAGTACCTCTTTAGGAGTATTGGCAATTTCAACCTCTTTAATAATTGGTTTTAGAGTTTTGACTTTTAATATATTGTTGACCTTTGTAATCCCTTTAATATCTTTAAGTAGATTAGAAGCTAAGGCTTTCTCCTCTTCTGATGAGACACTCCCTAGTAACATAATCTCTCGGGTTAGTGCAAATCCCTCTCCTTTTAGTTTAATATAGACATCTTTAAAGGCAGGATTTTTTTTAATAATTTGAGCTTGTGATAGTAGCTCATGAGTAATGCTCTCTTTCTTATTTAAAAAAGTGATATAAGAGAGTATAAGTATGAGTAGTGTACCAAGTGCTAAAATGAGCCATCTCTTCATAAAAAACCTTTTTGTGTGCAAATATATTTTTTTATAGTTTTGTTTGAGAATAGTAGCTTATCTTTGCTTTAGTTCAGTCAAACTAAGGTTATTAAAAATCTCTCTACACGCTTTCTACAAAGAAAACAGTATACTTCATCATAATAAATCAAGGATTGACAATGAAAAATATCGTTAAATGGACATTAAGTATAGTTGTAGGAGTTTTTTTATAGCCTGTGGAGCCTCTAATGAAGTTCAAGGTTTTAGTAAAAGTGGAAATGCTGGTTCTTTAAAAATTACAAACTTTAACTGTTGGGGAAGCCGACATATTGTATTTTTACCAAGTGAGTATGAAAAAGTAAAGAGTAATTTGATATAAGTATTTTACTAAAAACCTGAGTTCGATGGAATATCATATCCACAAAAGCCTAAAAATAGGTAAGATTTTCAAAATCAAATTTGTAGGACTAGCCGTAGCTAATTCAAGAATTTTATTTAGGAAAGATTGCCTATTTTTA
>JALUKJ010000381.1 GCA_027056615.1 Campylobacteraceae bacterium
TGCATCATACATCTTTTGAAACTTATGCCACTCAGAAAAATCATTGTAGAGATGAGGTCCAATACGCATCTCTTTCCCCATGTTTTTGTAAAGGGAACCCTCTCCTAGATGCTTGGTTACAAAAAGTAAAGGGTCAAAGCTACTTTCATAAACAAAACTTAAACATAACTTTCTGCCGTATGAGCGACCAACTTTTAAAACATTCATCAAAACGGATTAACAATCCTCAAAACCCCATTAAGCAACTGCCTATCTTGCATATCCTCGCTATAAACAATAACTAAAAATTAGAGAGTAACAAGCTCTTTTTGATATAATATAATAAAAAATAATGAGATAACAATGACTAACAGTTTAGGACACTTAACACAAATCAAAATTAATGGTTATAAATCTATAAAATCATTAGATTTAGAGTTGCGACCATTAAATATAATTATTGGTGCAAATGGTGTTGGTAAGACCAATTTTATTAGTTTTTTTAAATTTATGAAAAAGATAGTAGATAAAGATTTACAACTCTATATAGCACAACAAGGTGGAGCAAATAAAGTACTCTACTTTGGCAGAAAAAATACGGATAGAGTAGAATTCTCTCTATCTTTTCCTCCTAATCAATATGATTGTACACTTATTCCTAATAATGATGATAGTTTAATTTTCAAAAAAGAGATAGTCTATTTTAAAAATGACAATGAATTAAAAGAGGAGAAATTAGCAAAAGGGGGAGAGTTAGAGTCTAAATTACCTAAATTAACCCGTTTCTATTTCCACTCAATATCTGGGCATATTATCAAATATATTCATGATTGGAAAGTCTATCATTTTCATGATACAAGCACAACAGCCAAAGTAAAACAGACCTGTAATATTAATGATTGTGAAATTCTAGCTCCTGATGGTGCGAATATTTCTGCTTTTCTAAAGTGTATTATGGAGTTCAATCCTAAATCTTATAAACAGATAGTTAAAACAATCCAAAGAGTAGCTCCATTTTTTCAAGATTTTATTTTAGAACCTGAACGATATAATCAAGAGACTATTAAATTAAAATGGAAACATAAAGGCACAGATGAGTATTTTGATGCTAATGATTTATCTGATGGAACTTTGCGTTTTATTCTTTTGACAACACTGCTTTTACAACCTAACCTACCAACCATTATACTTTTAGATGAGCCTGAACTTGGGCTACACCCTTTTGCTCTTAAACTATTAGCTTCTATGTTTAGAAAAGTATCAAGAAGAACTCAGATTATAGCCTCTACTCAATCGGTTACTTTAGCAGATGAGTTTGATATTGAAGATTTAATTGTTGTTGATAGAGTTGATAATCATTCAGAATTTAAACGATTAGATGTACAAGATTATGAAGAGTGGTTAGAAGAGTATAGTTTGGGAGATATTTGGCAAAAAAATCTAATTGGTGGAGTACCGTCTTATGGTTAGAATTGCAATATCTACTGAGGGAGCAACTGAACATGAATTTAGCCAATTGATTTTAGCACCATATTTTATAAAGAAGTGTAATATATCATTAATCTCTATACCTATGCATGGGAATATAAATATTCCTAGAATAAAAGCTGAAATTGATAAATTATTGCCAAAATATGATTATGTCACAACCTTTTATGATTTATATGGATTTGCAAGAGTTGGGAAGATAAGTGCTGATGAGTTAGAACAAAAAATGGCTGAACTGTTTAACAATAGAAAATTTATCCCATATATCCAAAAATATGAATTTGAAACATTACTTTTTAGTGAGCCATCTTATTATGAAGAGTATTTTGATAATATTCAAGCAAAAATAGATATGGAAAACATTATTAGCTCTTGTGGTGGAAATATTGAAGATATAAATAACTCTAAAGAGACAGCCCCATCAAAACGAATGATTAAATTTTTTGATGATTATGATGAAGCTTTTGATAAGGTTTTTCATGGATATAGTATTATTGAAGAGATAGGTCTTGATAGGGTTATCGAACAATGTCCAAGGTTTTCTCAATGGATACAAAAAATTGAAAGTTTAGTTACAACCTGAGTTCGACGGAATACCATATCCACAATTTTACGAGGTTTTTCATAGGCAACGATAGATTTTTGCAGGACTAACTGGTTAATTGTCCTCGCTTCGCTGTGGAGTTTTACCAAAAAAATCTGTCTAAGCATATGGGAAACCTCG
>JALUKJ010000382.1 GCA_027056615.1 Campylobacteraceae bacterium
TCAATCTTAAAGATACCTTGAGACTCCATAAAAAACATTGCAATAAGTCCAAAACCTAAAATAAATAGACCAATTTTAAAACTCTTTTTTATAAAAAAACCTACAGCTAAACCAATTAAAAATGAGCTACCCATATCTAGGTAAGGAATAGGGTGGTCAACATTTGTAGCTCCCTCAATATTGTCTAATGGTGGTCTATAAAAAACTTCATTGCCTGTTGTTTGTACTTGTTGTTTCATCTGCATGTACTGTTCTTCGTTCATTTTTTTCCTTTTTGTTGAATTTATTTCGCTATTGTAACTTAATATTGTTGATTAATCGTTTCCAATTAACTCCGAACATAAGTCAAAACGGTTGTGTGTCATTAGGTGTACTTTTGGATGAAGCTTAAGAATTTCATCAAAAATATTCTTAGAGAGGTTAAATCCAACCTCTTGTTCTTTAGTTGCTCCATCCATAGCAGCTAAGTCCATCTCTTCAATAATACTTTTTGGTACAGTAATCCCTGGAACGTTATCTGAAATAAAATTAGCAGTTTTTGCTCTAACCACAGGAAATTGTCCTAATACCAACTGAGCTTGGGTTGCTGTATCTCTTATACTTAATCTCTTAGCCTCTTCAAAAAGCTCAATCAACACTTTAGCATTTCCAATATCATAAACAGGTTGAGTAATAATAGCTCTTGCTCCATAATCTAATTTTTTAATCATCTTTTTTTGAATTTGTCGCATATTTTTTGCATAAGCATTAGCAACAGCAAAAGGGTAGATAGGTTTTGGTTTTGGATTTAACTCTTGATTTGAGTAATCAAAGCCGTTATTTAGCCGATATATAATACTTAGAAGCAAGGTTGAGTCGCGCTCTAAAACACCTTTGACTTCTGGTTGGTCAGAGTATTTTGCAGGGTCACCAGTAAGAGCTAAGATACAGCGTAAATCAAAATCATTAGCTCCAAGAAGAGTTGATTGTAAAGAGAGTTTATTTCTGTCTCTCATGCTCATAGTTGCAATAACAGGTTTTTTAAAAGTTTGTTGTATCTGAATGGCTGAGAGGACTCCAGACATTTTAAGTTTGGCAAGAGGATTATCTGTAACTGAAAAACCTGATACCTTTTCATGAAGGTTGAGCTTCTTTATCTTTTCTATAGTTGGTTTAATAGATGAGCCATGTGGTGGAGTGATTTCAACGGTTATAAATGGTTTATTGCTATGTAGTGTTGTACAAAAGTTCTCAAACATATATTTAATTTTAATCCTAACAAGTAATTGGATATAATTCTACCGAAAAATAACATAGAGGTAATATAAATATATGAAATTAGCAGTATTTGATTTTGATTCGACGCTGATGGATGGTGAAACCATTGATTTTTTTGCTGAGGAACTAGGTTTTAAAGATGAAGTGGTTGCAATTACAGAACGTGCTATGGCAGGTGAGTTGGATTTTTATGCGTCATTGGTCGAGAGAGTAGCACTTCTTAAGGGGTTACCTTATGAAAAAGTAGAATCTATTTGTAAAACTTTACCCATGATGAATGGAGCTAAAGAGGTAGTAGAGGGTTTAAAAGAAAAAGGCTACAAAGTGGTCTGTTTTTCAGGTGGTTTTAGAGATGCAACTAGACCAGCTTGTGAAAAATTGGGTATAGACGCTGATTTTTCTAACTTTTTACATGCAGAAAATGGAGTTCTTACAGGTGCAGTTGGTGGAGAGATGATGTACTCTAATGCCAAAGGTGATATGATTGTACGTTTACAAAATCTCTTAGCTGTAGGTAGGGAAGATACATTAGTTGTAGGTGATGGTGCAAATGATTTAAGTATGTTTGCTCATTCGGATACACGTGTAGCATTTTGTGCAAAACCAATACTTCGTGAATCAGCCACACACTGTGTAGATATAAAAGATTTACGAGAAGTTTTAACCATAGCTGTTTAGATTGGTTGCTTTATTAACTTTTTGTTAATAAATTAATCAAATTATTAATAAAATAAGAAAAAATTATATAGGATATTAGAACATGGACATTTTACAAGCTATTATTATAGGAATTATAGAAGGGTTTACTGAATTTTTACCCATTTCCTCAACAGGTCACATGATTGTTGCCTCTAAATTTTTAGGGATTGAACAGTCTGCTGTCGTTAAAGCGTATGAAGTTATTATTCAATTTGCAGCCATTTTGGCAGTGATATTGCTTTACAGAGAGAAAATTAACTTTAAAGAGATTAAACTTTGGAGTAAAATTGTTGGTGCATTTTTTCCTTTAGCCATTATTGGGTTTATACTCAAAGATTGGGTAAAAGAGATTTTTAATGTAGAGACAGTTGCATATATGTTTATTATTGGTGGAATTGTTTTTATAGTTGTAGAGTATTTTCATAAAGATGAAAAGATGTCTTCTCAGGATATAGAAGAGGTAACATGGAAACAAGCCATGAGTATTGGTTTTGCACAAGTTCTCTCTTTGGTTCCAGGGACATCAAGAGCAGGTTCAACCATTATTGGGGGAATGCTTTCAGGAGTGAGTCGTAAAGCTTCGACTGAGTTCTCATTTTTATTGGCAATTCCTGTAATGATGGCTGTGAGTGGCTATGATTTGTTAAAACACTACAAAGACTTTATAGGGGCAGACATAACAGCCTTTGCTATTGGTTTTGTAGTGGCGTTTGTGGTGGCTTATGTCACTATAAAGATGTTTATTGTATTTTTGCAACGCTTTACATTTGTTGCATTTGGAATATATAGGATAATTTTTGGAGTTATTCTGCTGATGATAATATAAGGTAAAAAATTTGACATTTAATAATTTTAAATTTCACAAAGACCTCTTGAAAGGGGTTCGTATTGCAGGGTTCAAAGAGCCAAGTCCGATTCAGAAAATGGTAATACCCATCATTGAAAAGGGTGAAGATTTGGTGGGTCAAGCCTACACAGGTACAGGTAAAACAGCTGCTTTTGGTCTGCCCTTAATGGATAAAATTGCTAAAAAAGAGATTGAACGTGCATTGGTTATTACGCCCACACGTGAACTTGCAACCCAAGTGAGTGATGAACTCTATCACCTTGGGCGTTTTTGTGGTATTCGTACTATTACTGTTTATGGTGGAGTTGGATATGGACGACAAATTGCCCTGATTAATAAAGGGGTACAAGTAATTGTTGCCACCCCTGGGCGACTAAAAGACCTTTATAAAAAAGGAAAAATTGACTCTTTTAACCCTGAAATAATTGTCCTTGATGAGGCAGATGAGATGCTTGATATGGGATTTTTAGAAGAGATTAAAGAGATTTTTGAGTATATTCCTCAAAACCGACAGACCCTTCTCTTTTCAGCAACTATACCAGAACCCATTAAAGAGTTAGCTAATGATATTTTGACCAATCCTCAATTTATTTCGGTAGTGGGTGAAGATGAGAGTACGACTAATAATGTTATTGAACAGTTCTATTATGTAATTGAAGAGGTTCAACGTGATGAAGCGATAGTAAAGCTTTTAGAGACAGAAAAAATTAATAAGTGTATTATATTTTGTCGAATGAGACGTGAAGTTGACCGATTGAGTGAACATCTGAAAGCTATTGGCTTTTTAGTAGAAGGATTACATGGTGATTTAGACCAAATGGAGCGAGAGCGTATTGTCAGAGGTTATCGTCGTGGCGAGTCTAAAGTGATGGTTGCTACGGATGTGGCTTCAAGAGGTTTAGATGTTAAAGATGTGACACATGTTTTTAATTATCATATTCCTTTTGACCCACAATCTTATGTTCATCGAATTGGACGAACAGGAAGAGCAGGAAAATCTGGTAAAGCTATAACCTTAGTCTCTACCAATGAGTTTAAAGAGCTTCAACGTATTCAAAAAGAGGTAGGGGCAGATATGAAATTAGCTACTATTGTTCTTGATGAAAATTTAGAAGATATTTCAAACAATTTTACATCACTTCAAACTATGGTAGAAGAGGTAGATATTTCTCCAATAGCAGTGGATTTTATTGATAGTATGGAAGAGATGGATTATCATGAGTTTGTTGAACGTGTGGTTACGTTGTTAATTCAACAAAAAAGACCATCAATTAATCAGTTAGGATTTGATGAAGAGACTGTTAGTAGTATGTTAGAAAGCTATGAGTATAAACAAAAGACGGTACGTAAGGATAACCGTAAAAAAAAGCGACATTAAATTAAGCTTTTTAAGTATAAATCGTTAAAATACGGCATAAATTTACTATAGAAGGTTTTTAAAATGGAAGTCAATTATGTAATGGAAGCATTAAAGTTTATGGTACTAGGAATGGGAGTTGTATTTTTATTTCTCTTTATTCTTGTAAAAGTAGTTGAACTTCAAGCAAAACTAATAGCAAAGTATTTTCCTGAAAATACTCCAAAAATATCTACTATTTCAACAGTTGATGCAGAAGAAGAACAACGCAAGGTTGCTGCCATTATCGCTGCTGTAACAGAGTTTCATAACAATAAATTATAAGAATGAAGGTATAAGATGGCAAAAAAATATATTGATGTAATGGATACAACCTTTAGAGATGGATTCCAATCTGTCTTTGGTGGTCGTGTTCTTATGGAAGATTTTCTTCCAGCAGTAGAAGTTGCAAAAAGTGCAGGTATTAATCACTTTGAGTTTGGTGGAGGCACTCGATTTCAGAGTCTTTATCTCTATCTGCAAGAGAATGCATTTGATATGATGGACAAATTTAGAGAGATAGTAGGTCCAGAAGCAAACTTACAAGTTCTCTCTCGTGGGATTAATACCGTAATGCTTGACACAGGTAGTCGTGAGATGATTGACCTTTTTGCAAAGATGTTTGCAAAGCATGGAACAACAACAGTACGTAATTTTGATGCACTAAATGATGTTAATAATTTAATATATAGTGCCTCTAGTATTAAAGAACATGGCATGAACCATGAAGCTGTTATTACCATGATGGATTTACCTCCAGGGTGCAAAGGAGCTCATGATGTTGCTTTTTATGAAAAAACTTTACGAAATATTTTAGATGCTGGAATTGAGTTTGATTCTCTCTGTTTTAAAGATGCATCAGGAACAGCCAATCCAAATAAAGTCTATGAAACAGTCTCAATGGCTAGAAAGCTTTTAGGTGAAGAGGTTCACTTAAGATTTCATACTCATGAGACAGCAGGTGTCTCTGTTGCCTCTTACTTGGCAGCTCTTGAAGCAGGTGCTAATGGTATAGATATGGCTGCTTCTCCTGTAAGTGGTGGTACTTCTCAACCAGATATCTTGACCATGCTTCATGCTACTAAAGGAAGTAATTATAATTTAGGTGATTTACAACTTAATAAAGTCCTCAAATATGAAGATAGACTTCAAGAGTGTCTAAAAGAGTATATGATTCCACCAGAAGCGACAAAAGTTTCACCTCTAATTCCTTTCTCTCCAATGCCAGGTGGTGCATTGACAGCCAATACTCAAATGATGAGAGATAATGACTCTCTTGATAAGTTTGATGAGGTAATTAGTGAAATGAAAGAGGTTGTTGAACGTGGTGGTTATGGTACTTCTGTAACCCCTGTTAGTCAGTTTTACTGGCAACAAGCGTATGAAAATGTTATGTTTGGCAAATGGAAAAAGATTGCACCAGGTTATGGTCGTATGGTTCTTGGTTATTTTGGTAAAACACCTGTTGAACCAGATGAAGAGATTATTAAATTGGCTTCAGAGCAGTTAAAACTTGAACCAACAACAGAAAACCCATTAGACCATGCCGATAGAGAAGTAACAAAGTCTATTGCATATTGGAAAAAGATGCTTGAAGATGAAGAACTTGATACAACAGAAGAGAATATTTTTATTGCGGCAACATGTAAGAAAAAAGGAATAGCGTTTTTAAAGGGTGAAAGTCCTTTAATGATTAGAAAAGGTAAAAATAATCAAAATTGTGGAGAAGAAAAAATGAGTGGTAGTTATACAGTAGTAGTAGATGGTAAGAGTTATAGTGTTCAAGTAGCAGAGGGTGATGCAGAAATTTCTGTGACTCCTAGTACTACAAGTGTTCCAGCAACAAAAACAGCAACTGCACCAGTAGTTACTAGTGGTAAAGGCTCTATCGAAATTCATTCTCAAACTCCAGGTAATGTTTGGAAAATTATAAAAGCTCCAGGAGACTCTGTAACTGAAGGTGAGCAAATTATGATTCTTGAAGCGATGAAGATGGAGATTGATATTATAGCTGAAAAAGCAGGTGTTATTAAATCTATTGATGTTAAGACAAATGATGCAGTAGTTGATGGACAGCTTCTTGCAACAATGGAGTAAGCATGAAACTCAAACAACTTTTACTTTCTCTGCTATTTGTATTTGCACTATTTACCAATAGTGCAACAGCAAATGAACATACAGGTGTAAATGAGTTTAAAACTCAGACAGAGCTTATAGCAGAGGAAAAAGCAACATATAAAGAAAAAAGTGTTGTTGGATATATAGAGTCACTATTGCATACCACAGGATTATATGCTATGATTTATCCAAAAGAGGGTGTAAAAAATGGGCAAGGTGCTAAGATGTCTCTGTTTGCTCAAAGTTGGGGACGTGCAATTATGTTCCTTATCGTTTTTGTACTCTTCTATTTAGCTATTGCAAAAGGTTTTGAGCCACTGCTTCTGTTACCTATTGCTTTTGGTGGGTTACTTGCCAATATTCCAGTAGCCAATATGTCTGGACCAGATGGTATGCTAGGAATCATCTATAATATGGGTATTCATAATGAATTTTTCCCACTACTTATCTTTATGGGTGTAGGTGCAATGACAGACTTTGGTCCACTTCTTGCTAACCCTAAAACAGCTCTTCTTGGTGGAGCTGCACAGTTTGGTATCTTTGGTTCACTTATAGGTGCTGCAGCCCTTTCTCAATATACAGGTATGGTTGATTTTACAATGAAGCAGTGTTCAGCAATTAGTATTATTGGTGGGGCAGATGGTCCTACATCTATCTTTATTGCTTCTGCACTTGCTCCTGAAATGTTAGGTGCTATTGCAGTTGCTGCGTACTCATATATGGCATTAGTACCAGTTATTCAACCACCAATAATGAGAGCATTAACAACCAAAGAGGAGCGTCAAATAGTCATGAAAACAACAAGAAAAGTGCATAGACTTGAGAAACTTATTTTTCCTTTAGTTGTTATTATGATGATAGCACTTGCACTTCCAGATGCTGCACCACTTATGGGTGCATTTGCTTTTGGTAACTTTGCAAAAGAGTCAGGAGTAGTTGATAGACTTTCAAATGAGATGCAAAACTCACTGATTAATATTGTTACCATTTTTCTAGGTTTTGGTGT
>JALUKJ010000383.1 GCA_027056615.1 Campylobacteraceae bacterium
TTTTTAGGATATATTATATTGAAATAGGATTAAGGTATCTGTAGGTTCGATTTCATCGAACGTGTTATTAAAATTCAATTTTTATAAAAAGTATTATTTTGTTTATTGTATTTGATTTTGACGTTCGATGAAATCGAACCTACAATGGCATTGAGGATAAGAGTTAAAGATAACTCTACTTCTCAATCCTCATCATAGCAATCTCACCATGCACACAATCTAACTTTTTAAGTTCAACCATAGCAGCTTGTATCTTAAGCTCTTGACAAACATGAGTAGTAAATAGAAGCTTAACATGCTCATCATTTTTATGAGGTTTTTGTAACATAGACTCAATAGATATATCAAACTTCTCTAACTCATTAGTAATTTTTGCTAAAACACCTGATTTATCATTAACCTCCATACGTAGGTAGTAGTTTGTTTCAATATCCTCTTCAGGAAGAAGCTCAAATGCTGAGCCCTCTAAGCATTTTTTGTAACCAAGCATAGGAGCTGTATTTCCACGAACAATATCTATAATATCTGCAATAACAGCAGAAGCAGTTGCATCACCACCTGCACCTGCACCATAATACATGGTCTCTCCAACACAGTCACCAACAACAGAGACAGCATTCATAACACCATCTACTTTAGCTATCATGCTTGAAGCTGGAATCATTGTTGGGTGAACTCTAAGTTCTACTCCATCTTCCACTTTTTTGGCAATTCCTAGTAGTTTAATCTCATATCCAAAATCTTTAGCAAAAGCTACATCTGTTTGAGTAATGTTCTCAATTCCCTCTATTAAAATATCTTCAGGTTTTGCATCAATACCATAAGCGATACTAGCTAAAATAAGAAGTTTATGAGAAGCATCAAATCCACCAACATCAAATGTAGGGTCAGCCTCTGCATAACCTAACTCTTGTGCCTCTTTTAAAATCTCATCATACAATGCACCCTCATTAATCATCTTGGTGAGCATATAGTTAGTTGTTCCATTCATAATACCTTGAATAGACTCAATATGATTAGCTGTTAAACCATTACGCAATGCACCAATAATTGGGATTCCTCCTGCTGTACTAGCTTCGTACATTAGTGGAATATCTCCTGCAATCTCTTGAAGTTCATAACGGTGGTAAGCAAGTAGGGCTTTGTTAGCAGTAACAACAGCTTTTCCATTCTCTAAAGCTTTTTTTACTAATTCATAAGGTTCTTCAACCCCACCCATTAGCTCAATGACAATGTCAATTTCAGGGTCATTAACTACATCATAAGGGTTGTCAGAGAGTTTAATATTTACTCCTCTATCTTTTGATAGATTTTTAACTACCCCAGACTTAACAACAATCTTTTTACCAGCTCTTGCTTCAATAATATCGGCATTTGCCTCTAAAATATTAGCAACACTTGCTCCCACCGTTCCTACACCAAGTATTCCTATTTTAATCATGATATCTCCCTTTTAGTTATTGTTTTTTTCAGCTTCTATTGTTTTTAAAAACCTCTTTATGTTTCGTGCAGCTTGACGGATTCTGTTTTCATTTTCAATAAGGGCAATACGAACATAGTCATCTCCATATTTCCCAAAACCAATACCTGGACTTACTGCAACTCCAGCTTCAACAAGGAGTCGTTTTGAAAACTCCAATGACCCCATATCTCTACAAGATTCAGGAATTTTACCCCAAATAAACATGGAAGCACTTGGTTTACCCATGTGCCAACCTGCATTTTTAAAAGCTTTTAACATTACATCGCGACGTTTCTCATAGAGAGGAATAATCTGCTCATCTGGTACATAATTATGATGGTCAAGTGCTACGGTTGCTGCTACTTGAATAGGAGTAAACATTCCGTAGTCTAACCAAGATTTAATGCTCTGTAATGCACCAATAAGTTTTTTATTTCCACATACAAAACCAACACGCCAACCTGCCATATTATAAGACTTAGACATAGTATAAGCCTCAACAGCTACATCTTTTGCACCCTCAACTTCTAAAATAGATGGAGTTTTGTATCCATCAAAAGTAATATCAGCATAAGCGATATCAGAGATAATATAAAAACGTTTCTCTTTAGCCAATGCAACAACACGTTCATAAAACTCAGGAGTTACTGTTGCTGTTGTTGGATTGTGAGGAAAGTTTAAAACTAAAAACTTTGCTTTTGGTAGAGAGTTGTTTAAAGCATTGTTAAGGTCAATAAAAAATTGCTCTTCATCTACCTCAAAGTTCTCTTCATTAAACTTAAGCTCCATCTTCTCTACATTTGCTCCAGCTAAAATAAATGCTTGAGAGTGAATAGGATAGGTTGGGTCAGGAACAATAGCAACATCACCAGGGTTTGAAATAGCTTGAACTAAGTGTACGTAACCCTCTTTACTTCCCATGGTAGCAACTACTTCAGTATCTGGGTCAAGCTCTACATTGTATTTTCTTTTGTACCAATTACTCATGGCAAGACGAAGTTTATAGATACCTTTACTCGCACTATATCCATGCGTTTTGTCTCGTTGAGCGGTTTCACATAGTTTATCTATAATAGGTTGAGGGGTTTTGGCATCTGGATTTCCCATAGAAAAATCTATAATATCTTCACCTGCTCTTCTTGCTGCCATCTTTAGGTCATTTATCTCAGCAAAAATATACTTTGGTAATCTATTTATCTTTTCAAATTGAATCTCATCAAACATTACTATCCTCTTCTATTATTTTTTAATTGTTGAGGTGTTACCACCCTCTGTGTCCATTTAATCTTCTAAACTCTTTTTTGTCAATCTCTTTAATGTCTGTACTATCAATTAGGAAATAGTGCTTTTTATTGTCAGCATTCTCTACAGTTTTTGAGTCTGAGACAATATCAACATATCCATGCCCTGTAACAAGTAACCATTTCCCATCACCAATTGTAAATGGAGTAGAAACTTTTTTCATAAACTCTCGACGCTTTTTGGTCTTTAAATTAATAAACCCATACCATAACATACCACGAGTAGGGTTAATAGTAATAGTTTTAATAGGTGTTACAGTTATTGTCTCTTTATTTTTTGGAGTCTCTTCAATTTTTTTATTAGCTTCATGTTTTAAAAAATCTTCAGATACCTCTTTTACTACAGATTCTACAGATTTATCGCTATCTGTAGCTGTTGATTTTTCTGTGTTTCTTTTCTTTGTTGAATCATTTTTTCCCTTATTATGTGACTCATCTTCGTTGAGTTTTACAGTCTCCATTTTCGGTGCAACTGGTGTGTTTATACTAACTGATTCAGGTTCTGTCTTACCTACAATAACTTTTTTAGCTTCTGCTTCAGTTGCATTAGTATCTAAGGCTTTATTATCATCAAAAAAGTTTTTTTTATCTTCGACTTGATTTATTATTGGCTTAAGTTCACCTTTGGTGTATAGGTAATAGCCTCCACCTAAAATAGTAGCAATAATAAAGATTTTAAAGAATGAAAAATCATTACCACCTGTAGTTGAACTTGCAGGTATCATTACAACTTTATCATCAGCTGGTGCATGGTCTTCATAATATAGTTTAATTCTTTGTCGTAACTCATTAACATCAATATCGGGATACTCCCTTTCAAGAATTAATAAAAAACCTAAAGCTTTTACTCGATTTAATTTATCAAACTCTTCATTGAGTAGTCGATTCAAATTTTCACTTGAAATATTTGTTTTAGAGAAAACACTCTCTAAACCTTTCTGTTCTATAAGTTCGTTAAATAACATTTCCCATCCTGTGTATTATTATTGCTGCTGCTGCACTAACGTTGAGTGAGTCGAACTCATGCTTCATCTCAATAGATATGATTTTATCTATTTTTGATTTTGCTCGTTTTGAGAGACCTTCACCTTCACTACCTAAAACCAATACTTTTTTTTCATTAAATTGACATTTATTAAGCTCTTCCCCATCCATAGAAGCACCATAGATTGTAAAATTGACCTGTTTTAACTCATTTAATACGTCTAAAATATTAGGAACAATTACAAAAGGCATCTCCAATAAAGCACCTGAACTAGTACGCACAATTGAAGCAATTTTTAGTGATTTTACACCACTTGCAATAATGCCATCAACTCCTAGAGCATAAGCAGAACGTACAATTGCACCAATGTTTCCTGTGTCGGTTAACCCATCAAGAACCAATATAAAACGCTCTTGTTTAAGTGTAGCTATGTCACTCTCTTCAAAAGATTCTAGTTCAATTAAAATACCTTGATGGTTTCCACCTTTACTCATGCTTTGAGCCCATTTCTCTTCCAAAAATTTAATTTTTGGTCGGTAGGCATTAAAGAGATTTTGAGGTAAAATCCTTTTTTTTGCAATATAGACAGTTTTAATGTTTGCTTCATGCTTTTGTAGGGCATGGAGACATACTTGTTTTCCATAAATAATCATAAAAAAGATTTTACCCTTTTTTTGCTGTAAAGAAATTTTTTTTACTTAATAAGTTCATTATACCACTCTTTTACCGATTTTGTAGTAAGTTTTGCAAGTAGTTTTGCTTTAACTTTTGGCTGTAAATCAAAGGCTAAAATATCATCTACATAGAGTGCTTTAGCTTCTTCTTTCTTAGCTTTAATAACTACTACCCACTCACCTTTAGGATTAATCTCTTTATTTGTAAATTTTTCTAAAATAGTTTTAGCTGAACCTCTGTAGTAATTCTGAAATTTTTTAGTTAGCTCTTTTGAGAAAAAAACTTCTCTATTCTCATCAATCTCTACTATCTCTGTAATAAGCTTTTCAATTCTATGAGGAGCTTCATATAGTACAACATTTTCAGGTTTATTCATTAACTCAATTAAAACAGAACTTCGTTGACTCCCTTTTTGAGGTAAAAAAGCGTAAAAAAGAAAATTTCCCTCCTTAAAACCACTAGCTGAATAGGCTGTAGTAACAGCTGTTCCTCCTGGAAGTACATCATAAGCAATTTTTTGCTCTTGACAATACTCAACCAAAATCTGCCCAGGGTCAGAGATAATAGGCATACCAGCATCACTTACATAGACTACCTGTTCACTCTTTAATCGTTTGGCAATTTGGTTAAGACGCTCTTCTCCATTATGTTCATGAAAAGATAAAAACTCTACTTTAGGGTAGTTAAATTCAAAACGCTCTTCTAAAATATGTAGCAGTCGTTTAGTCTCTCTTGTATCTTCACATAAAAATAGTGTGGCTTTCTCAAACTCTCTTAAAGCTCGAATGGTAATATCTTGTGGGTTTCCAATAGGAGTTGGTATAAAAGTAAGCATATATTATAATAGGAAAGACCAAAAGGTCATTCCAATAACCATTAAAGGTTGTATTTTTTCTTGAATTTTTCGATTCTTCCAGCTGCATCAACGCTTCTTTCTGAACCTGTGAAGAATGGGTGACACTCATTACAAATATCAATAGTCATTGACTCTTTATTTGTTCTAATCTCAAATGCATTTCCACATGCACATGTAACTTTACAATCTTTGTACTCTGGGTGAATATCTTTTCTCATGGTAAAACCTTTTAGTTAAATTGGTGATGGGTAACTAACCCATTCTAGCTTTTGCTCTTCCCTAAATAGATTAGGTGTCGTTGCAACACTCTTTGGTGAGACAACAATTTTTTAGGAGCGAATTATATCGAAATAAGTTTAAAATAGTTTAACTTTTTAACCTGAGTTCGACGGAATATCATATCCACAATTTTATGAGGTTTTTCATAGGCAACGACAGATTTTTGCAGGACTAACTGGTTAATTGTCCTCGCTTCGCTGTGGAGTTTTACCAAAAAAATCTGTCTAAGCATATGGGAAACCTCATAAAACCCATAGGGAAGCCTAAAAATAGGCAATCTTTCCTAAATAAAATTCTTGAATTAGATACGGCTAGTCCTACAAATTTGATTTTGAAAATCTTACCTATTTTTAGGCTTTTATGGATATGATATTCCATCGAACTCAGGTTTTTAGATTAATGTACCTCTTGTATCACTTCATTTTCAAATTCTTTTTTATTTCCAATAATAATCCCAACCAAAACAAAAGCATAGATAAAAGTAGAGAGTAAAATAGTTCCAATAACAATGGCATCAAACATAGCACGGTACTCAAAATGCTCTGGTAACATTTGAAGCATTACGATTGATAATCCACC
This sequence comes from Campylobacteraceae bacterium, assembly GCA_027056615.1. Classification (GTDB taxonomy): domain Bacteria; phylum Campylobacterota; class Campylobacteria; order Campylobacterales; family Sulfurovaceae; genus UBA1140. Next base: position 6,138 of record JALUKJ010000383.1, read on the forward strand.
TTTAATTCCTGCAAAAAGAAGTACTGACCACCAACGTACTCCAATGTCAGTCATCTTTTTAGTACTATTAGAGATAATAGTAAAAGTCCCCATCATAAAGGCACGAATAACGGTAGTAACCAAAAACATCATTAAAATCTCTTTTTTATACTCTAAAAGCTCATCAATATGAACAATACTTGCCATAGACATAAACAAAAAGGTATTTGCCAAAAGGGCTAAAACAGCTACATAATTAAGGTTTTGTTTATGGCGTTCAATGCTAGATATATCACTACTAAGTTTTCTAGTAATACCACTCATAAAACCTGTTGAGAAGATTTTTCTGCTTTTATTAGCACGGTTAACAATATTTCGAGCCTTTTTTACTTGTCTCTCTTTGTCATCAAATGATTTTTGAGTAATGGTATTGAGTGTAATAATGGCTACAATAACAGCTAAAAGCCCAGCCATATGAAAATGTTCAGCTACTTCAAATGCTCCATAAGCTGTAAGTAAAATAAGTACAAGTTCACTCATGGGGTCGGTTGTTAGACGCATAATAAGCACTCCCATATAACCAACAATAAGCCCAATAATTACAGAGAATGCAATAACCTTAGCCGATACAATAGCAATATCAACTGCCCCAATCTGAACCCCATTCATCATAGGAATAGCAATAAACATAAAGATAATCAATGCCGTAGCATCATTAAAGAGTGACTCGCCCTCTGCTAAAATGGCTAGTTTATGTGGCACTTTAAAGCTAGAAAACACAGCAACCACCGAGACAGGGTCAGTAGCTAAAACCATAGCAAACAGAGCAATAATAGCTCCTGTACTTAAATGGTAGTCTGCAAAAAAGATATTTGCCGATAAAATCCCCAACCCAACAGAAAGAGCCACAGAGATAAGGGCTAAATAGGTTAAACTAAGTGCATTTCTCTTTAAATCTTCAAGTTTAAGTTGCAGTGCATCAGAAGCAATAAGTATAGGAATCAAAAACAGCACCAATTCAGCAAAACTCTCACTTGAGAAGAGTACCATATTTGGAAAAAAGTAGTAGAAGCTATAACTCAATCCAATAAGTGTAATAGGTGAGGGAATTTTAAGATACTTTTGTGTCTCTATAGAGATAAATAAAATAGTTAGAAGAAGTAGAAGAGTTAATATCATTTGAATAAGCCTTAAG
>JALUKJ010000384.1 GCA_027056615.1 Campylobacteraceae bacterium
TGTTTACACTTATAGTATCTTTACTTGGTCTTATAGTCGTCTCGGGCATGACTTATTTTCTATATAAACATATTCAACGACGCTTTTATAAAGTACGATATATGCTTAATAATCTCAATAACAATAACCCCGATTTTTCAAGAGAGATAATTGTTGAACACCAAGATGAGATTGGAGAGTTAGTTTCAGGATTTAATAAACTTAAAAATAAACTGGAAAAAGATTATAACAATCTAAAAGAGCTTAAAGAAAAAGCTGAAGATTCTACAAAATTAAAATCTGAATTTTTAGCCAATATGAGCCATGAGATACGAACACCTATGAATGGTATTATAGGAATGTCCTATCTTACACTTCAAACTAATCTTAACTCAACTCAACGTGACTTTATTCAAAAGATTGATAACTCTGCAAAAATGCTTCTTAGTATTATTAATAATATTTTAGATTTATCGAAAATAGAGGCAAAAAAGCTTGAACTAGAAAAGATTGAATTTCAACTGCATAAAATAATTGATAGCTCCATAAGTCTATTACAATTTAAAATGGAAGAGAAAAATTTAACGTTTGAGTTAGATTATGACAAAAATATATCTACTCTATATTATGGAGATAGCTTACGAATTTCACAAATATTAAATAATCTATTAAGTAATGCTGTAAAGTTTACAGAGAATGGAACAGTATCTCTATCAATTAAAAAAATTGCAGAAAATCGTTTTCAATTTAGAGTTTCTGATACAGGTAGAGGGTTAAGTCAAAAAGAACAAAATAATATATTTCAAGCTTTCACTCAAGCCGACGGAAGTACCACTAGAAATTATGGAGGTACAGGCTTGGGCTTAACCATCTCTAAACAACTTGTAGAGATGATGAATGGTAAACTTTGGGTTGAGAGTATTTTAGGTAAAGGCAGTAGTTTTATCTTTGAAATTGACCTTATAGAGCTTGTGGATAATCTTCCTAAACAACCAGTTATGGTTATGATTGAAGAGGATAACTCATTAGAACAAGATATTAATGCCTTGGTTGGTAAACATATCTTAGTAGCTGAAGATAATTTTATTAACCAAGAGATTATTTTAGGTCTGTTAGAAAACTCAAAAATAGAGATTGACATAGCCCAAGATGGAGAAGAGGCAATTGAGCTACATAAAAAAAACAACTATAATATTATATTAATGGATATACAAATGCCTATATTAGATGGTTATAGTGCGTCGAAGGAGATTCGTAAAACAGACAAAGAGATACCAATAATTGCTATTACAGCCTCTGCAATGAAAGAGGATATTGATATGAGTATAAAATCAGGGATGAATGACCACCTAAATAAACCAATAGACGTAAAAAAGCTCTATGAAATACTCTTACGATATTGTCTCTAACTCTCTCTCCATAGGATTAAAACGATACCCCTCACCATAAATATTGATAATAGAATTTTTAGGAACTTTTTTACGTAATAATTTGACCAATGCACGAACTTGATTAGCATCATACTCTTTATCGAAATTATCATGAGAAATATGATTAAAAATATCAAAAAAAGTAAATACTTTATCTTTGTTTGTTGATAGAAGTTTTAGTAAACGTCTCTCATTTTTTGTGAGTTTAATCTCAATACCATTTTCATAAAGCTTTTCTGCATCAAAATCCCATGTTGTTGCCTCATCTAACATATATATTAATTTCTCTTTTTCTCTTTGTAAACTAATCTCTTTTTTTGCCTTTTGAAGTGCCTGTTTAAGAATAGTAGGGTCAATAGGTTTTAAAATATATTTGATTAAGTATAACTCTATGGCTTGAAGAAGCTTCTCCTGTTCACTATAAGCTGTAGTAATAATAATTTTAACATTAGAGTCATTCTCTCTAATTTTTTTTGCAAGTGAGAGTCCATCTAATTTTGGCATATTAATATCTAAAAGTATAATATCAGGTCTATAGGAGAGATAAGCCTCATAGCCCTCCTCTCCATCTGAAGCAAAATATACTAACTCAACCTCTTCTTTTATAGAGTCTAAATATATCTCTCTAATATCTAAATCATCTTCTATATATAATAAGCTAATTGATTTCATAAACTTTTATTCCCCTATTTTTTAATATTTTCACTAAATAAAGTTATTGTTTTGTGAATTAATAGTTACAATTAAATTTTTTCATTAAAATTTAT